>CAZLYS010000129.1:0-2248 GCA_964563415.1 uncultured Halomicronema sp. | reverse complement strand
AAAACCTCTTTGCTCAGACGGATTCTCCACCACGCCAAAGTGCATGATATTGAGGTGGTCCCCCTCAGTCTGCATCGAGTTGATCAAGCGACGCTGCAAGATTTAGATCGATTTTTACGCTGGTTCTGCGCCAATGTCAGCCATCAATTGGGCGTTGCTCCCAAGCTAGATGACTACTGGAATGCCGACATTGGCAGCAAGGTTAGTTGCACTCTATATCTTGAAGAATATCTGCTAAAGCAAATTCAGACTCCCGTAGTCATTGCGATCGACGAGGTCAATGAACTGTTTCAGTTTTCTCAGATTTCTGCTGAGTTTTTGCCGCTGTTACGCTCCTGGTATGAGGATGCAAAAGAAATTGACGAATGGAGAAAAGTTCGCTGGATTTTATCTCACGCCACCGACATTTATGTGCCGCTTCAGATCAAACAATCTCCCTTTAACGTCGGGTTATCTATTCCTCTTCCGGAATTTTCGATTCCCCAAATTCAAGATTTAGTCGGACGGCACGGCTTGCAAGATCTCGTAGGAGACAACGGCATTAGCGAATTGATGCCTTTACTAGAGGTCATTAGCTGCCGTCCTGGCTTAGTCAGGCTAGCCTTGTATCACCTTAGTCAGCACAATATGGCGGTTGATGAGTTAGTTGCCAATGCGCACACTCAGTCGGGCATTTATAACGATCACCTCCGTCATCTGCTCGCGGCAATTCATCCTTATCAGGATCTCCAGTCGGCGTTGCTAGATGTGATCGCTTCAGAAGGGCCGATGGAACTGCCGCCGATGGTGGCTTATCGTTTAGAAAGCATTGGTCTCATCAAGCTCGAAGGCAACCTGGCCATCGTCAGTTGCGGGCTCTACAGTAAGTTTTTCTCACAATATATTTCTCGATAAACAGGGTTTTAGACACGAAAACTTCACGGCGGTTACTCCTGTGAAATCATCAGCATCTATCGTTCATCGCAATTTTGCCGAAACAATCTCTAATCATTCAAACAGCTGAGGTGATGACAGACCCGCTTGGGAATCTAAAATTTAATCAATACTGGAGCGATAAGCCGCAGTTTCGTTCGGCAGCGACTGACTGTAGGTGAAGCTATCACTCTGATAAAGCTTTGATGCATTTTGCATCGTGGTGCCGCTCACGGCTTGATCCATATAAAGCACATAATCGCTCATCAAAAAGTAAACAGTCATCATAGCCACTGCCGAAGAGGCGACTAAAAACCCTGCCAGCATAAAGGAAAATTCCTGGCTTTTGAGAGCTTGCTCCATCAAGCGTAGAGCCCAAGCAACCAAAGCAATAACAACAACTACAGTGAGGAAAAGCATATGGATGCCGGGTACTTAAATACCTTTACATTAAACCCCTTATGTAAAGCAGTGTAACAGGAATTTAATAAAGTCGTTAGGTTTGCCGCGATCGCTCGTGTTTGTCTATCAGTCATAAGGGCTTCGTAATTCTCTTTGGTAGAGATTCCGAAACAGTCTGTTTTGCCCATGGTGCAGGCCTAAGGAGCCCCATCAGCATCTGACTGTAGTCTTTGACCTGGGCAAAAAATCATCAGAAATGAGCTTTAAGCAGCTGGCCGGGTGGGGATTTGATGTTCTGTGAGGTAAGTCTTGATCTCATCAACTGTGAGCTGTCCATAATGCAGCAATGAAGCAAGGAGAGCCGCCTCTGCCTGGCCATCGGTTAAAGCTTCATAGATGTGGTGACAGTTACCCGCCCCCCCGGACGCAATGACGGGAACATTGACACGCTTAGCGATCGCTTGAGTGAGTGCTAGGTCATACCCTGCCTGGGTCCCATCCGCATCCATGCTCGTGACGAGGAGTTCGCCGGTGCCGCGACGCACCACTTCTGCCGCCCACTCGATGGCGTCGAGGCCGGTATTTTGTCGACCACCCCGCACATACACATCCCAGCCAGGGTTGTCGGTGGACTCTCGTTTGCGAGCGTCGATCGCCACCACAATGCACTGATCGCCAAAGCGATCGCTGGCCCGATCAATTAAGTCAGGTTGACGCACCGCTGCCGAATTGATGCTGACCTTGTCGGCTCCAGCCCTTAACAATTGTTTGATCTGTTCTAAGGAATTGATGCCCCCACCAACCGTCAGCGGGATAAAAACTTGGTCGGCAGTACGGTAGACCACATCTAATAAGATGGCCCGATCTTCATGGGTGGCGGTGATATCTAAAAAGACGAGTTCCTCGGCTCCCGCATCGTTATACGCCTGGGCCA
>CAZLYS010000128.1:0-8886 GCA_964563415.1 uncultured Halomicronema sp. | reverse complement strand
GGCCATAAGCACCAAATGGCTAACAACAAGTTAAAACGAAATTTTGGCAATGCCGTTAAGTAACGTCCTTAAACCTATATCACTACAGCCCACTGTTTCAAACCTTTAGTTGTACAAAAGACCGGTTAAAGGTTACCTCGAAGGCACGATGCTCTTTCCCGTTTATTCAGACCAGGAGCGATAAGGGGCCTTAGCAAGGTTGGAATTGTAGTAGCGAGCATCGTGAGAAACCTCAGCTCCAGCCCAGGGTGGCAAGTCAAAGGTTTCCGTTTCACTATCGAGTTCCACTTCGGCAAGCACCAACCCGGCATTCTCCCCGAGGAATTCGTCGATTTCCCAGAGATGACTGCCCACATTGATGCGATAACGCCACTTCTCAATCAGTGGGGGCTGACAGAGGTCAGCTAACATCGTTTTGGCATCAGAGAGAGGAATGTCGTACTCAAATTCTTGTCGTGAGACACCGTTAGTCGGGCCTTTAATCGTGAGATAGCCACGATCGCCCACGACCCTGACTCTCACAGTCGTACCATTTTGGGTAGGCATATATCCCTGTCGGTACAACGTGCCTTTGGCGTATTGCCGCCAAGCCAAATCAGTCACCAAAAATTTGCGCTCAATTTCTTGTCCCATCCCTGCTGCCCTCATTGGACAAGCCGATCATACCCCCCCTAGCGTCCAGACTTTTCCTGTATGGGCGGATAAAAAGTCGAGGAGTTCGGTCATGCTCGGCAGAGCCGCGATCGCCCCAGGTTTGAGCGTCGTCAAAGCGCCCAACGCATTGGCAAAGGTGAGCGCTTGGGTAATCTGTTCGGGGGTTTCAAATTGCCAACCCTGCCGCAAGCCTTGGTAAACCATTCCAGCTAAAAAAGCATCCCCAGCACCCGTCGCTTCTACCGCAGACACAGCAAACGCTGGTACCTGTCCATGCCAATGGTGAAAGGCATATTGGCAGCCGCGATCACCATCCGTTAGCAACAGGTGAGCCTGGGGAAATTGAGCCTGCAACTGGGCAATTTCGTCGGTTTGCCACAGGGTCCTGGCTTCATCAGCAGCCACCTTGATCAGGTCTGCCTGCTGCAGCCAGGGCATGAGCACATCCATCGCGACCTGCTCGTAAGGCCAAAATGTGGGCCGCCAATTAACATCAATGACTAACTTGCCACCACTCGCTTTCAGACCGGCAGCCACCTGGTACATCGTGGCGCGGGTAGCCGGATAGGCTAGTCCCAGAGTGCCGGTTACGAGCACTGAGGCAGCAGACAACTGTTCTAAAGGCAGTTGCTGAACTGAGAGTTGGGTATCGGCAAAGTCAGCAGTCGCTCCACCAATAAAACCGCCAAACGTGCGATCGCCCTCAACAGTACAATTCACTTCCACTATGCGGGTGGGTGCAGCACAGCGCTGCACCCACTGACAATCAACCTCGTAGCGCTGTAAAACTTGAATTAAGTCATAGCCTGTATCGTCTTGACCCACCGCACCGACGAATGCAGTTGCCACCCCTAAACGTGCCAACGCCACAGCGACGTTCGCGGGTGCCCCACCTGGGAAATTTTGTCGCTGGCCCTGAGCATCAACAACTTGGTCGACCAGCAATTCGCCCAAACAAATGACGATGTTTTCGCGACTTGTCATCCACGCTACCCAAACAGCGGGTTCACAGCTTAGTACACGCGTCTCAAAACGTAGCTCCCCATTTCGACCAGAGCTTTATGGGATTCTGAAGAGGGTAAATCTTCTAAACAGGCGATCGCTTGCTCAATATGTTGAGTAGCGAGCTCCCGCGATCGGGCAATGCCGGAGCTTTGGTGAATCAGATCCAAAGCCTGTTCAAAATCAGTAGCTTCTGCGAACTCTCGCTCAATTAGCCCTCTTAAATAAGGCTGCTCTTCTAAGGCAAAAAGAACAGGAGCAGTCAAATTACCGCTCTTCAAATCCGACCCTGCGGGCTTGCCCAACACTTCACTGGAGCCCGTGAAATCCAAAATGTCATCAACAATCTGAAACGCTAGCCCCAAATATCGACCATAGGCGTACAAATTATCGAGTTGATGATCCGGCAAACCGCTCAAAACGCCCACCGATTTAGCGCTATTGGCTATGAGAGAAGCTGTCTTGTAATAGCTTTTGTCTAGATACGCCTCTAGAGTCAAATCAGTATCAAAACGATTGAGCCCCTGTTGGATTTCCCCTTCTGCCAGGTCCATAATCACTTCGGACAGCAGCTTGACCACTGTAAGGTTGTCTAGATTGGCCAAATACCAAGAAGACTGGGCAAACAAAAAGTCGCCCGCCAAAACCGCTACCCGATTACCAAAGCTACTATGAACTGTCGGCACCCCGCGCCGGACATCTGACTCGTCAACAACGTCATCATGAACGAGGCTCGCCGTATGAATCATCTCGGTAATCTCGGCTAAGCGACGATGCTGCGGCAGGATATCTGATCCAGTCGTGATCGCCCTAGCAAGGAGCAACACAATCGCTGGCCGAATCCGCTTACCGCCCGCGCCAAAGAGATGCTCGGCAGCGGCATACAAAATCGGATGCTTAGCACCGACCAGATTCTTCAAGTTTTCGACCAAGACTTGCAGATCGGACTCGACCGGCGCAAATAAAGATGTCACTGAAACCATGGATAAGCCGACCCAGGCGGAGGTTTACGAAATTTTACAGTTCTAAGTCTATTCTAAGGCAACCACACCAGCAGATGGGAATTACCGTTATGAAAACTCTTTATGAGACGCCTACCATCGCCCTGAAACCCTCTACCTGAGAGGGCATTGGAACCTCAATCGAACCCAGCCACGAGGGATTAACGACCTGCGAAAGTTGACGCTCAAAAGCACGACTTCCGCAAATGAACTTGCTCAGCCTAGCCAGTTGTGCCCTGTGAGCGATCTCAGGGTCAAGCAAAATGGCATCATTTCCGTACAAAACTTAAATAAAAGTTAAGCCCCAAGAGAATTCAAAAAAATGTGCGAATCTCTTGACTGGGAAGGTCTACAAGCACTGATACGTGTGCTAGACTGAAGACAAGTTTTGAAGCTAATTGAATAGTGCTGCACCTCAGTTTTGTTGCTGGTTCTTAAAGAACTCGTTCTAGTGCAACATCTGATGGGGCGGTTGTTGTTACTGCTAGGAGTTCGTTGGCCTATCGCCAAACAAGCGATTAGTTTTGGGTGCGAGCAAATACCTGCGACTGTTGTAACTAGCTGGTTAGAGAGTTTGAACAGATTGTAGAGCTTGTCCGAATAATACTGATGTCGCGTGTGTCGCGTGAAGCAGAAGAGCTATTGAGCTAGAGCGGCAACTGTCCTGTGGGTCAGGCAATATTTTGTGTGCCACCGTCCACTTCCCTGCTCATCACAATGAACCTCCTTCTCACGCCGACTGTTTGGATTTTGATGCTCGCGATCGCCTATCTCGTAGTTGTCTACGGTCTCCTTTGGTGGGCTCAGCGATTGGGCAAGTCGAGAAAGCGCCGCAGTATTTTGTAGCGCGATGGGTGCTTGCCGTTTCCACGTTCAACAATTGACCGTCAGAGACAGCATCGAATACATAGAGGTGATTAGTTATAAAGCCAGTCAGGTACTGAAGTGCCTGGCTGGCTTTATAACTTGATTGCAGGTTTACGGAGCTTCATCAATCACCCCCAGACGCCTGTATTTATCGGCATTACCATCGCTATTACTCTTGCTATGAATGACTGGAAGGGTAATAGTAGGAGCGACACACTGACCTATTCCTGACACAGCAGAATGTTTCTTATGTAATGTGAGGTGCCTGCTGATAATTAAGCATGCAGAGAGGGTGAGTTTGGCCATCTTGACAGTCGTTTATTAACCACTTCTCTAATTGTGTTGGAGTCATCGGAGGCGAAAAGTAAAATCCCTGCCCAGCTGTACAGTTAAGCTCTTGTAGCGCCTCTAGCTGCGCTTCAGTTTCAATGCCTTCAGCGACAGTTGCCAGTCCTAAAGCTTGAGAAAGGCTCAAAATTGCGGTGATGATGCTGCGCTCGCGATCGCTCTTTTGTAAGAGCCTCACAAAAGAGCGATCGATTTTGATCGTGTCAATTGGTAATTGATGCAAATAACTCAAAGCTGAAAATCCGGTGCCAAAATCATCCAAGCTGATATGAATACCCAGTTCCCGAATTTGCTCTAACAGCTCTGCAGCAATCCGCGTATTGTTAATCAGACTACTTTCGGTAATTTCAAACCGCAGACAATGAGCCGGAATATGAGTTTCTGCCAGCATCCGAGTCAGAGTTTGCAACAGTGATGGTTCCCGCAGTTGTTGTCCAGAGATATTAATACTTAAGTACAGGTGCTGAAACTGGGGCTGAAGCTGTTGCCAACGGCAAAACTGCATGCAAGCTTCTTGGAGTACCCACTCTCCAATCGCGTTGATGAGTCCGAGTTCTTCTGCAATGGGGATGAACTCACTCGCGGGAATCAACCCTTGTTGGGGATGTTGCCAGCGGACAAGGACTTCGAGCCCCTCAATCGCAATGTCGTCTCCCAGACTCACAATTGGCTGATAGTGAATTTCTAACTCTTGCTTGGCAATTGCTTGATGAAGACTCTTTTCTAATTCGGCGTGATGGAGCGTATCGGCATACATGACTTCATCAAATACGGCATAGCGAGCTTTACCATTGGCCTTCGCGCGATGCATTGCACTGTCAGCATCTCGCAGGACTTCTGAGGCCTGCTGATACTTGGGCGTGCCAACAACAATGCCAATGCTGGCACTCATAAAAATCTCGTGATGCTGTATGTTCAATGCAGACTCTAAGTTCTTTTGGATTCGTTCAGCAATCTCCAAGACTTCACGGGGGTGTTGACAATCTTCGAGCAGCACGGTGAACTCATCCCCCCCTAATCGCGCAACGGTATCTACTTCACGCACACTTTGGAGCAAAATCTGGGCGATGCGAATCAAGAGTTGATCACCGACGCCATGTCCAAGTGTGTCGTTCACACTCTTAAAACCATCAAGGTCAATAAATAGAACCGCAAAATGATTTTTAGGAAAGCGGCGCTGCTTTTTGATCGCGAGTTCTAGTCGCTGTAAAAAGCAGGGGCGATTGACGAGCCCAGTCAGGGCATCGTGCAATGTTTCATAAATGAGGCGAGCTTCAGAGGTTTTGTGCTCTGAGATATCGCGCCCCGTACCGTAAATCAAGTGCTCTTGTACCAAGGGGACAGCGTTCCAGGCGACCCAAACATAAGAACCATCACGATGACGGCATTGCATTTCCAACTCACTAATTTCGGTATCGTGTTGTAGCGTTGTGAGAGCGCTTTCGACAAGCGGTAACTCATCGGGGTGAATGATGTCAGCCCAGTTAAGTTCCATGAGCTCCTCTTGCGAGTAGCCTAAAATACCGGCCCAAGCAGGGTTGACTCGCTGGAGTTGCCCCTGCAGATCCGCAATAAAGAGTAGATCCAAAGACAGTTTGAAGCAGTGATCGCACTCTTGTTGGGCTCTTACACGGGCAGTCATATCTTCTGCTAAACCGGCGATGCGATACACTTTGCCGTGCAGATCACGAATGGGAAAGCCCCGATCGCGAATCCAACGGATGGTGCCATCAGGGCGCATAATCCGATACTCTTCATCGTACGTACCCTGGTGGAGCAACTGAGCAAACGCTGCGGTCACACGCTCACGATCAGCTGGATGAATACTTTCTATCCAAAGATGACTATCGTTGTATAAGGTTTGTCGAGGGTGTCCCCAAATTTTCTCAAAGGCAGGGTTGATATAACTGAAGCGAGTTTCTAATGCCGTTTCAGAGTCAATGTCAAGCAGCCAGAAGACTTCTTGAACATGGTCTGAAATTTGCCGCAGTTTTTCTTCACTGTCGCGCAGGCTCTGTTCTACCTGTTGTTGCTCACGAAACTTAGCGACCAAGGCTTGATTCACTGCTTGCAAGTGATGAGCACTTTTTTGCACACGTTGCTCTGCCGCCACCTCTAGTTGGTGAATCTGTTTCACAGACAAGTGTAGGTTTAACTGGCTGTGGACGCGGGCCAACACCTCATCTAGGTGTAAGGGTTTAGTGATGTAATCCGCGCCACCGACTTGAAACACTCGGGTTTTATCGATGGCTGCCTGCAAGGGGCTGATAAAAATGACAGGAATATCGGCAGTTTTAGGATCGGCTTTGAGTTGTTGGCACACTTCATAACCATTCAAACCGGGCATCTCGACGTCTAGCAAAATTAGATCTGGCGGCGTGGCCTTAGCCGAGTTAAGGGCAAGGTGCCCATCATGGACACTGCGGACGTCGTAACCTTCTTGGCTGAGCGCATGAGACAACAGCTTGAGGGCATCGAGGGTATAGTCAGCAATTAGAATTACCGGCGAGTGATCGGTAAACAGCTCATGACTCATGACAGGAAACAGAATCAACTGAATGGATAATGGCGGCCAATTGATATTGGTTAGCCATGTACTTTGCACTGCAGCTAGCACAGTCGGTTCAGAGAACTCGAAGGAGTTAGCTCAGACGGGGGACTGGTTTAACAGTGTTGGCGACTTTTTTAAAACATTGGCATCACAGCTCTGGCCTGGTGAACAAAGTCTCTAGCGTTCAGACTGTGGAAGAGGCATACCCTATAGATATATATTTAACTATTTCATATAAAAAAACAATATCTAAACGATAAGCTGGTTAGCTGAAAATTACATGCTCCGTAACAGGTTGCAAGATGTAGTCATCAACAAATTTAAACCTGTCGTCATCGCAGTCCAACATGAGCACAGAGTCTTGCTGCTCGGTAAACACATGAGCGATGTGAATGCTCCTCGACCTCAATTTCATCAGCCTTCCAATGATCACTTCATGAAAATGGCGAGTAAAGGGAACCATCGTCTCCTTGGTCTCAGGGTGATCTCCCGCCCAATCGGGATCTGATCTGAGGAGAAAACTGCCACCACAATGGCGGGAACTTAGCAATTACAACATGCTGCAGCGATCGCCCGCCGGGTTCCCAGAGACAAGGCCACACTCGTGCCGGTCATATCAAACGTTAGTTTAGATAGAGCGTTGACTAGAACTCTAACCACGTAGCCCTCTGCTGATTCCTGCCACCATCCCAAATCTCATGTCGGCTAGGGAACGGAACAGCTTGCAGAACCCGCGATCGCTAATGTCTGTAGAGTCGTCACTAGTTGTTGAATATGTGAGGGCTCATGGGTCGCCATCACCGTCATTCTCAAACGGCTGGTAGGCACGGTCGGTGGTCGGACAGCTGAGACTAAAAAGCCCGCTGTTCTCAAACGTTGCCCCAAATGGATAACTGTTGCTGCATCAGGCACTTCGATACAGAGAATCGGTGAACTAGAGGGCACTAGCTTCATCAGGCTGGTTGCGGGTGACTCGGCAATGAGAGCTTGTAGAGCCTGTTGCAGTAGTTGCACGTTGTGCCAGAGGCGATCGCGTCGCTGGGGTTCAGTTTGCACAATGTGGATAGCTGCTAGGGCTGCGGCCGTGTCGGCGGGAGAAAGTCCGGTAGTGTAGATCCAACTGGGGGCACGGTTGCGGAGATAATCAATGAGGTGAGCCGGACCGGTTACGTAGCCACCGAGACTCCCCAAGGCTTTGCTCAAGGTGCCCATCTGGATTAGGGTACGATGACGGCAGCCAAGCGCTTCTACAACACCCGAACCAGTGGCACCCAAAACACCTGTGCCATGGGCTTCGTCGACCATCACCATACAGTCGTAAGTGTCTGCCAAATCCAGAATTTCTGGCAAGGGGCATAGGTCACCATCAATGCTGAAGACGCTATCGGTGCCGATCAGGCAACGCCGCGCGTGCGATCGCGCCGCCGCTAGCTGTTGTTGCAAATCTTGAATACTACAGTGCTGGTAGGTTTGAACCTTGGCACTACTCAGCTTGGCCCCACTAATTAAGCTGGAGTGATTATATTGGTCAGCGAGAATCAGGTCACGGCTACCGACCAACGCGCTCAGGGTACCGATGTTCGCCAAATAGCCAGAGCTAAAGACGATCGCATCTTCGGTGCCTTTCCAATTTGAGATTGCCGATTCTAATTGTCGATGCAAATCACGATGGCCACTCAGCAATCGTGATCCAGTACTACCAGTCCCATAAGTCTGAATGGCAGCGATCGCCGCTGCCGCTAAACGTGAATCGCCTGCGAGTCCCAAATAGTCGTTGCTCGCAAAGTTCACGACGGGCTGTCCCTGGCAGGTCATCACTGGGCCAGCTTTACCGTCCAACGACTCAACGGCTCGATACCAATGCGCTTTATGAATCGTGTTAAGTGACTGATGAATCCAATCGTAGGCGGTGCTGGCCATGGTTATTTTTGATCTGTCAAACGATAAACCGGCAGCGACAAGCCCCAAATAATGGCGGCCAACCGCAGACTCATGATGGCCCCCATACCAATGAGGGTGGCCGGTGCGTCTGCCAACCCCATCGCTTGAAGGGTGAGGTATAAAGCAATGCCGACGATCGCAGCAGTGGCGTAAATATTACTGCGTCGCAGGATGATCGGAATTTCGACCAGTAAGATATCGCGAATCACGCCACCGACAACCCCGGTACAGGTACCCATGAGAATCACGACCAAGGCGTGAAGTTGGGCGGCCTCAGCAATTTGCGCGCCGCTAATGCTAAAGAGTGCTAGCCCTCCGGCATCGGCGATCAAGAGCGCCCGCTGGGGTGGTTTAAAAAAACGAGTGTAGAGCACCGTGAGTAAACCCGCTGCTAGAGCCACCAACAAATAGTCAGGCTGCTGTATCCAGAACACTGGCGAGCGATCGAGGAGCAGATCTCGCAGGGTACCGCCCCCTAAAGCTGTCACCACCGCAATCACCAATACCCCTAAAAAAGCCAGG
>CAZLYS010000127.1:0-8948 GCA_964563415.1 uncultured Halomicronema sp. | reverse complement strand
TGTTAGTCCTTTTTCTCGCTATCGCAATCTATCAGCCCTGGAAATTGTCAGTCCTGGCCAAGGCAAAACTCGTGCCTTGCCAGTGCGCCGCTTGCCGATAGAAACCTCATCAGATGAAAACCGTAACCACCAGTTCGTTAGTTACGAAACTGCCGATTTATTGGCCCTCAAATACTTGAGCCGGGAAGAGTTGTATTGGGCGTTATTAGATACCAATAAAGGTAGGCTTCCAGATAGTTTTGAACCCGGCGAAACGCTGACGATTCCCCCCGTTAGACAAATCAACCAGATTCAAATTCCGGGGCGCTAAGGATATGGATGAGTTGTTTGTTGAAGTGACCATTGAGGGGGAGGTACTGACCGATCTGCTGGAAAGTGTGCTGGTCGAAGAAAGCGATACTCAAACCGACATGGCAATGCTGACCTTTGGGAATAGCGATTTAGTGTTGTCAGATATTTTGCATGAAGGGCTCACAGTAGAAATCGATCTGGGGCGACAGGCCGTTCATGCCGTTATCTTTCGAGGGATTATCACGGGCATTCGAGCCACATTTCCGACGGAAGGCGAACCCAAAGTTGAAGTTCAGGCCATGGATAGTCTGATTTTGCTTGGGTTTGAACCGAAAACTAAACGCTGGTGGAACAAACCCATCTCCGCTATCGTGCTAGAGATTGCTGGTATGAATGGACTCATTCCAGGGATGATTCAACCCACTGTCGATACTTTGGTGGATGAGTCCCGTCCTTTACAGCAAATTGAAGAGACTGATCTGGCGTTTCTGCTGCGGTTGGCGAAGGAGTATGATGCAAAGCTTTCTGTGGCCCATTTCCCCGTTGATACTCTCAACTTTGTCTCTACCCGAACGTTAGTGAATAGTCCACCCATTCCCGATTTACTGGTGTGGTCTGCCAACTTGGATGATTTCACCGCCTCGTTTGATTCCTTTGCCACCATGAGCAACCTGCAGGTGGTGACCACAGAACCATTAACCGGGAGTCGGGTGGCCATTCCAGAAACGCCTGCATTGATGAAGGAAGATTTGGCGGCAGTCGCCGAAGCCACCTGGGTTCCGGCTCCACTACGTTTGGCCCAGTTGGGACTGGGAGCCATTCGCATGACCAAATTGATTGCCAAGTCAACGGCTAAACGGGCTCAACTCAACAAATACTGGCAGGATCCCCCCCGAGTCAGTGGAGCAGCTTCACGCTTACCCATCGATCTAGGAGAAACCTTTGGGGATTGGTCACGACGGTTGGGGCAAATCGGTCAGGGACGGGCCGGAGGCAGTATTTCGTTGCGGCCCCGGGTAAATGTGTTGATTGAGGGCTGTGGAGGCCGCTGGTCAGGGAAATGGTATCTCTCAGAGGTCAAACATCAAATCAATACGCGACAGCGAAAATACGACTGTGAATTCACATGCACGAGGTAATCAATCATGGTATTTGAAAGTAATCAAAAAGACTCATCGCCTCGTTTCCCAGGCTTATATGTCGGGCAAGTTATGGATGTGGCAACCTATGCAACATCTGGACAAATAAAAGTCAGTATACCGTCTATTTTTGACCCACCCACCCCTGACAATTGGGTAGCTACTAAACTCTGTTTTCTATTTGGCCACTTTTTCATCCCTGAAGTGGGGTCTCAAGTATGGCTCGCCTTTGAAAATGGTGATCCTAGATCCCCTGTTTGCTTAGGTGTTTCATATCCTCCTGGTCAGTTTCCTCCCGAGGCCGCCGTTCCTACCCCTATTTTGAATGGTGTGATTAAGACTGCTGGAGGACATTTAATCAATCTGGGAGGAGAAGGAAGTATTACGATTCAAGATACTAAAAATCCTTTAGTAAGCATCATAATTAATTCAATTTCAGGTACTGTTCAGATTAATACAAGTACCGCAAGTAGCATCCAACTTGGAGGGGAAACGGCAACGATTCCAGTTGCAAGACTGGGAGATCAAGGTATTGGAAACTTAGGAGCACCTGTGACTATTTCAGTGCCAATGCCACCTGGTATTCCTCGCAAAGTTTCCGTCGAGTGAGGTATCTCTTATGAGCTTAGAAGGAAATTCAAATAGTTCTAAGGAGGCATTTATAGAGGCGATGCGAGAGCGTCTTGGTGATGACGGCAACAATGTCGAAGATGAGAACGTAAAACTGAACTTAGGAGCCTTAGGACAAGCCGTTTATGACATTTTGGCGATCGCTGAAACTACATCTGATGAATCTTCAGACACTGCCTTTTGGGATTGGATTCAATCTGCGCATGCTTTAATTCGAGTGCTTCGCCAAGAAGCGATCGCACGAGGTGTACCAGAAGAAAATTTACCCTCCATTCCTGTTAACGCCCCAACGAGCCTAAGAGGAAGAATTGAATGACTGATCCAATTTGCGGTCCGGCTTTTCCGTTTCGCATTGACCCCCGCAGTGGGAGTGTGGCTATCTCTGAAGGGTCGGAGAAGCTCAAGGAAAACCTGAAGCACCTGCTGCTTACCCGCATTGGCGAAAGGATAATGCGGCGACAGTACGGTGGTGGGGCGACTCAACTGCTCCACGAAAACATTAACGATGGCCTGGTAGCCGTTGCTCGCCACCAACTTACCAAGGCGCTGCTGCGATATGAGCCCCGTATCTTACCTCAAGAGATTGCCATCATTCCCCGCGAGGGAGAGCTGTATCTCCGTATTAATTATATCGAAGCTGACAGCCCTACCCTACAGACTACGGTGATTCCTATTCAGCCTGCTGCCCCTATCTTGTAACCCCCAGAGACGATGGAGATCAAAGCACCCAGCACTGACTATACCAACCGGGACTACCAATCCCTGGTAGAGTCCATGCTCGATCTGGCGGCCCTTAAGTTGCCGGAGTGGACCGATCGCTCTGCCAACGATACTGGGCGGATGCTGCTGGAGCTGTTCGCCTACACAGGCGATGTCCTACTCTACTACCAAGACCGGATTGCGAACGAGGCGTTTCTTGCCACCGCTGTTGAGCGACGCAGCGTCATCGACCTGCTGCAGCTGATTGGCTATACCCTAGCCACCCCGGCACCGGCAGCGGCAGAACTGCAAATTACCATCCCGGCTGAAGTTAATGACACGACAGACCCGATTCAAATTTTTAGCGGGGCTAAATTTGCCACACAAGCCCTCCCGAATCGACCGGTCGTGGAGTTTATCTACCCAGGGCCGGAGTTGTCACTTGATCGGGATGGCAGTGGAACCGAGATAATTTTTTATCCGAGGGCTGAAAATAACGAAGCGCCGATCACGGTTATTAATGCCACTCAGATTGAAAACGAAGTAGTCGGCACCTCCAATGGCGAAGCCAATCAACGGTTTCGCCTGCGGCAAACCCCAGTACTGCTTTCCCGAGAGTCGGTGCCTGAAGCCCCTCAGGATTCCGATATTTCTCCCTTGAACCGTGAGCTGATTGTAGAGGTGGATGCTGGAGCGGGTTTTCAGCCATGGCAGCGACGGGAAACTCTCTTGAATAGCCTTTCTGAGAGCACGCACTATCTGGTAGATATCGATGCGGAGGACGCCGCTACCCTCATGTTTGGGGATGGTCAGTTTGGCCAAATCCCCCCAGTGAATAGCACCATTCGGGTAACCTATCGGACCGGCGGCGGACGTGCAGGTAATGTGGGAGCTAACACCATCACGGTATTGAAGGAAGGGGTTAGTGAAGGTCGGGTCACAATCACCAATCCTCAGGCCGCTTCCGGTGGGGCCGATCGAGAATCCCTTGAAAATGCTCGGCGTCAGGCTCCAGGCGTGTTTCGGAGTTTACGACGGGCTGTCACCCGCGAAGACTACGTCGCCTTAGCAGAAAATTTCCCTGGTGTAGCCCGGGCTAATGCTGTCGCCCCTGGCTGGACCTACGTTGACCTTTATATCGTGCCTAAAGGCTTTAACCTCACAAACGATTTGCGGGCCAGGCTGCTGCGGTACTTCGAAGATAAACGCATGGTCACCACCCAGGTCTTCATTCGTCAGCCTCGCTATGTAGAGGTTACCATTTCAGTAACGCTGGGTATCTCCCCCACCTTCTATCGCGAAGACGTGGTAAGGCGAGTAGAAGAGGCTCTGCTGGCCCTATTTCAAGTCGAACAGCTGGACTTTGGCCAGACTCTTTATCTCAGTAAAATTTTTGAGGCGGCGGAAGCTATCCAGGGCGTCGATTTTGTAGATGTCACCCGGTTTCAGGGAGCCTCAGAGGGCACAACGCCTGCAGAGATGGTTGTGCAATCTCGTATTGCGATCGCCAGTGGTGAATTTCCGCGATTAGGCACCCTTACCCTTATCCCAGAAGGGGGGCTGCTGTCATGACCAATGCAGCCTTGTCCCTCAGTAATGGTCAGCCGCGCCCCCAAGATCTGCTTGCAGCCTTACAGTTTAGGGCGGAGGCTAACCCGCTGGGGGCCGCCATTGATCTGGTTTGGACTGTGCCCCATACCCAGCCAGATCCACCAGATAATCTCATCATCATTCGCCGGGAACAGCGCTTTCCAGGCCTTAATCGTCGCGGGGTCATCCCAGTTCTGGTAAATATCGCCTCAGAAGACTGGCCTGATGGAGAAATTATCTACGACTCCCAAGCCTTTACCTTCGACTTTCGAGAAACTCGCGAAGAACGTTTTGACACCACCCGCATTGAAACCACTCGCCAATACAATTTACTGGGAGAGCAACGAGAACGACAGCTCAGCCGCACGATTCGCCGTGAGTTTACCTCAACCCCTGATAGCGACGACATCCTCACTCAATCAACGATTCGAGTGACGGATTCCCAAGCCATTCAACCCGGCACTATCTACTATTACACTGCGTTCTTAGCAGTTGAAACCGAACAGGAGTTTTATTTCAGCAGTCTGACCCTGGCCTCTGCCCTGGCGACTGGGCGCTATGGCCATCAGCTATTCAGTGCGCTGCCTCAAATTCACCAGCAACTGGACACGACTCGCCCCGTGCCCCCACAGGTGACTCCCGCAGACCAGGATAAGGGCCAACTCCAGCGCTTCTTAGAGGGCTTGGAAGCCCATGCTGATATGCTCCACAGCTTTGTGGAGGGGCTGGGGGACTTACGCAACCTCAACCGAGTGGACAGCCAGTTTCTCCCCCACCTGGCTGACTACATTGGTTGGCGGCTCCAGGGCAATACCAACGAACTTCAGCAGCGCCAGGAAATTCGCAATGCGCCTGAGCTATACAAAACGATTGGCACGATTCCCACCATTAAGGCGGTCATCAATCGCTTTACCGGTTGGGATGCCCAGGTTCACCCCTATGCCAGCAACATCTTGCTGAGTTTTGACTCATCTCGATTAGAAACCCTAGATGATAGCGAGGTTATCTATCTAGACAACAGCTTCCAACTGCGCCAGCCTGATGAACCGGAGGAACCGCCTCGGATGCCCTCTTGGGAAGCCCGTAGAGTCCCTAGGGGGAGTATCGATACCACTGATGCAGTGGCAATGAGCAAACTGCGTTCGGGTGCAGCCGATGACCAAACGGTCTATACCTACGACACCAGACCCTTGGGAGATCAGCGTGAATTAGAACTCCCAGAACTGCCACTCTACAACCCTAAACGCATCCGAATTGACATCATTCCTGACCAGGAAGCAGAGATCTTTTCACGGTCTGAAAGCATCGATTTACTTAGGAACCTCATCGCTGAATTTCTGCCGATCTATGTCGAGCCTGTGTTTGTCATCGCCATTGATGTCATTGAGGAGCGCTACGACACAATTCAGGAAGTTCAAGAAGAACTTATTCGAGAAGTCCTTACCCTTGGCGAAACATTTGATGGCGTCCAGGAAGAGGCATTGGATCGCATGCCTAGCTTGCAACTGATCATTGCGAATGACCCAGAGCGTACCAGTGCCGACACCACAGTAGTGCCAGTCAATATCCGTTCACGCACCTGGCATACGGCCTTAGAGCAAGACATTTAACCCAGTGGAGAACCTTTGCCATGCCCCCACCCAACAACACTCACTCCCAATATCCTAAAGGGGAATATTGCGACACGCTCTACGATGTCACCGGTCAAATTGTGTGGCAGACTCCTTGGCGCAGCAATTTAATTGTCAACGGATTGAGCCGACTGCTAGCCGCCCTCGTCAAGGGAGATGAAGCTGGAGATGCCCTTGCCTTTTGGGCTGTAGGTATCGGCAATTCCGACTGGGATACAGGGACAAACCTGCCAAATGAGGACGAGCGCCGTAATTTTACGACCCTGGTGAATGAAACGGGCCGCAAGGTAATTGAGCCCAACGACATCATATTTTTTCCAAGCGGTAGCCTGTCGAATCAAATAGAAATAAGTGTGCAGTTTACGGCTGCAGATATTGCCAGCGATGCACCGGAAAATCGGCAGCTAAGGGAATTTGGTCTGTTTGCGGGAGGTACAACTAGCCGAGGAACTGGAAGACTCATTAATCATCGCATTCATGCCCGAATTGATTTAGAAGATGCTCCTCTGGAGCGAGTTTTACGGCTGACGTTTTAGGTCTATTAGTGGAGAGTCTGAATCGTGGGTAATTTCTCTAGAGATACATTTGACCCCATCAAAAACTATGTTGGCGTTCGACTGCAGCAAGGCGTTCCGCTCGTCGATGCTGACTGGAATGAGTTGAATGATGTTATTCGCGAGGAGCTGCATACATCCATAGCAGGTTTGGTTACAACTGGAGTCAAATTATCAACCGACGACTTGACGGTAGTTGCTGCGACTCCTCCAGGCAACAATTTTGTACTAAGACCAGGGACTGCTTTTATTGAAGGTCGCGTTGTTCAGGTGAGAGAAGCTATTGTCTATAACGAACAACCTTGGACTAATCGGGAAATCGCAGATCGAGATGAGGTAGATATCATTCCACAGTTAACTATTTTTGAAGCTCAATTCTTTATTAGGCCTAGGCAAGATATTGTTTATCTCGACGTTTGGGAAAGGGAAGTCAATAGCAACGAAGATCCTGAAGTTATTGATGGAAACATTGGCATTGAAACTTGTGTACGTTTAAAGCGTGAAATAGCTGTTCGCGTGAGTGAAGGAAGCGTCGAACTGCCAGAACCGCCTGAGAATCATTTGTTCATGCCAGTCGCCATTCTTAATCGAAGTGCAAATGAATCTGAAATCGACATTGAATCTATTGAAGACATAAGAAGTAGTATTTATGGAATTAAAGAGATCTTATTATTTCCCGCATTTCTTCCAGTTTTCAACCAGCCAGAATGGAATTTAAGCTTTTCAGGAGGAACCGGCTTTGGAGCACGTAGACCATCAAATCCTCGGCTAGATTCGGTCGGAATCCTACCAATTAGTTTACCTGTCGGCTCAAAAGTAATCCAAATCCGTATTCGAACGTTTAGCACTTTAGGGCCATCAAACAGACCAAATTTAACCCTTGAGTTTATTCGGACTCCATATGAGCTCTCAGGAATCCAAAGTGAGCTAGAAGTGCTTTCTAGTGTAGAGTCTGAGGTTAATGGTTTTGATGATTATATAATCACCCTACCTACCAGAGGCAATAGAGACATTGTCAGTAACGGATTTATATATGCATTAACTGCAAGCAT
The DNA here is from genome assembly GCA_964563415.1 of uncultured Halomicronema sp. Lineage (GTDB taxonomy): Bacteria > Cyanobacteriota > Cyanobacteriia > Phormidesmidales > Phormidesmidaceae > Halomicronema. The sequence continues at coordinate 1,362 of CAZLYS010000127.1, read as the reverse complement.
TGAAGGGGGAGCAACGGGGTGTACCATAAGAGGTATTTCAATAAGTTATGAATCATCGACCTAAGCCAAAAAGACACTATTGGATTTACTAAAAATGGAAGTGAGAAATCAGAGTGAAACTTCGTATGATGTGCCACTTGAGCATAACAGATTAAAAGTAAGTTTAAGAGAAAATACATGGCTAAAGATTTTCAAAGACGGCAATATGATTTTTGCCTCCAAAAGCTCATCGCCAAACTTCAAGATCTCTGTCTATCCTGGCCAATTGAGTATTCAGACTGATGGCAGGATAGTCAATGTTAGTTCAGAGGATATTGGGGCAAACTCAAATCTACTTAAACGACTACAAGATACTTCTGAATCAATCGTTTTAAGTTCTGATGCACCTGATCAACATGTTGTTGACGGAATTGGAGAAGTTTCTGCAGATGGAACCTCTTTCTGCACTATCACCCTTGAAAAGGTTTCCTTTGACGGTACGTCCCTCACTGACGACACCCATAACGACGAACTCTTCATCCGCACCACGGGCGGCCTCATCATGGACGCCACCGGCGAAAACCGCATTCGTTCCCTAAGGCTGCAGTCCGGCCAAGCCCAATTCCGCCTCGTCTCCGAGTCCAGTCCCAAAGTCGTCACCGTGACGGCATTCGGGCGATCTCCTCAGCGCGCAAAGGCCGAGATTCAGATTGAGTTCATTTAATCCACGAAGGAGGGTGCGACTCTTCTTAGGTAAATCTTTTTCATGAAATTACAGAGTATTTGAGGCATTGCATTAACGCTGAAGCGATTCAGGGACATAACCTATCCATGTTCTGATAGATAGATCTGGATCAATGTGACATACGTAGGGTCTAGCACACAAAGACTAGTGGTGAGTGTCCTCTATCCACAAGATGGCAAGTTAAACTTAGTGACCGATAAGTATTCTGACGGACTTCGCCGCCGGATGGCGGAAGAAACTACAAAAGCCTCCTTTGCAGAGACCAATGAGACGCTTGCCAAGACAACGGGTGGAGCTATTGGCAAGCGTCAATGTAAAGAGGTCAGCGTGAAAGTGGCTCAGGAATTTGAAGCCTTTTACGCCCAATGGGCTCAGAGCGGTTCCGAATTCATCTCCGAGCTGTTGGTGTTGACTACCGACAGCAAAGGAATCGTGATGCAACTCTATGCAATTACTGCATAGCTTCCTTTGTGAGCTTTTGTAACTGGGTACCAATTGGGTATCAACTTTTTCGAATAGGCATTGAAAAGCCCTAATAGAAGGCATTCTGGAACCTTGCTAGATACGTTGACATCGTGGGGGTCACTGGTTCGAGTCCAGTTACGTCCATCTTTCATATTTCTGAATGACTTCTAGAT
>CAZLYS010000126.1:0-8992 GCA_964563415.1 uncultured Halomicronema sp. | reverse complement strand
AACAAGCGCCGAGCATTCCGTAGCGCCACTGTCGATTCCTCAAAGTCAAGGCCACGAGCCTGATCAACCGCAGCTTCTAACGGTCCTAAGGTGAGGGTTAACGGTGTGCGAAACTCATGGGAAATATTTTGAAAGAACTCGGTTTTCTGGCGATCTAACACCATCAACTGTTCAGTTTGCTGCCGAGTTTTTTGATACAGGCGAGACTGTTGCACTGCGATCGCCGCCTGGATCGCCACCGCCTGGGCCAAATCGATTTCACCTGGACGCCATGGATGCGGTTGACGAATATGGCGCAGCGAAATGCTCCCGATGATTTCACCTTCACTAATTAATGGCACGACCAATAGAGAACGTGCTCCGCCAGTGTGCAAGGGTTGATCCTGCACGGTCATCTCGGGCCGTTGGCTGAGGTCGTCAATTTGGATCGGCTGTTTAGACGTCAATAACTCTTGCAACACTGGGTTGCTGCGGATGGGGGTTTGCGACGATCTCGGTAAGTCTGTTTCGACCTCAGGGATAGGGGACTCAAAACTCGCTTGAGGATGCGCTTCGTACAGTCCTACGCACTGCATATAATCGTCAGTTGCCGTCCAGAGAGAAAGCACACAACTATCAACCGACAACACCTGCCCGAGCTCACGCGTAATCGCAGCAAAAATTGCTTGGGGCTCCAAGCTAGAGCGAATTGCCTGAGTGACGGCATTCAGCAGTTGCTCTCGTCGGGCGAGGGCCTGCATCTGCTCATAAGTAATCGCTTGAGACAGTGCTAGGGCTGTCTGGTCAGCCACAGTTGTGAGCAGTTGGCGATCGCTATCACCCCAGGTGTCAGCGGTGCCACATCGATGTAAAGCCAATACTGCTAGCGGTTGCTGTTTACTAATCAGCGGCACGAGTAGCGAGGCTTGGACATCCAAATCAGCCAGGTTCAATAGAGCTTGGCTCTCTACTTTTGCTAGTCCCTCAGCTTCAAGACTGAGGGCCGTCATCTCTTTAACTTCCCACGCGAGGGGATGAGGATATTGCTGCAGCATCTCAACACTGCCCGTTTGGGCCGCATCGGTATACAGCGTTGATGTTACGGCGTCCAACGCTTCTCCTAACGGCTGCAAGACACAAATGTTCGCGCCCATATGCTGCCCCACCGTTTCCACTACGGTTTGCATCATTGACTGTGCCGTGGTCGCCCCGCGAATGGTGTTGGTCATGGCGTTGAGCAAAGTCTCTTGCTGTAAAACGCGCTCTAATTCTTCAGTCCGCGATCTGAGTAATTGGTGGGCATCTAATGCTTGAGTAACTACGATTTTGAGGTCAGTGGCTTCCCACGGCTTGGTCACATATTTGAAGACTTTACCCTGGTTGATGGCCCCGACCAGATCCTCCACATCGGTGTAACCCGTCAAGATAATCCGCATGATGTTGGGATACTGATCTGCCGTTTGGCGCAGAAATTCAGTGCCACTCATGCCCGGCATCCGTTGATCTGAGATGATAACAGCGACATCTGGATGTTCGGTTAAAACCTTTAAGGCTGCGTAGCCACTCTCTGCCCGCAACACCTTGAACTGTCGATAGAACGTACGATATAGCAGGTCAAGATTATCTGGTTCGTCATCAACAACCAGCAATTTGGGCTTATTGGCGAGTTCTCGACGCGGCTTAATAGACAACCCTCGATACCTGGTATTGGACGCTTAAAAGTTGGACGGAAATCCCTGATGGTGTAGAAGACTAAGCTAATGATGACTAGAGGTAGCGCTAAGCCGATACTTTAATAGTTTGCTCTAGCCTCTCGGCAAAAGCGGACAAATCAAACCTCGTAAAGACCAGCGATGTAGATAAAGCGATGGCGCTTTCCCTGCCTGGTGCTGTTCCCAGGAGTCATAACCTGGGTGATCCTCAGTAATGACTAGTGTGCCAGCACCACCACTTCTGGAACAAGTCAGTGGCTCATTGCGCTGGGGTTAGATGAGCTTTAATCAACCTAGAACCAGATTTAGGCACTCTCCTCGTGGCCGAACGATAAAAAGACATACCTAAACAGTTTATGAGTTTTAGGTATACCGTTGGCTGGTCTGACTCGGTACACGGCAAGCCACAGCTTGTGGCGATTGTGACTGCCAAGGGGCAATCGCCAGCAGACGGCAACCGCTGTCATAGCAAGATCTAATAATCGATAATATCAACGGGTAAAACATTGAGATTAGGCAGGTTAGACTGACGGATAGTTTGATGTGCAAACTCAGCACACTCCTAAAGATAGTGCCCATTCCTGCTATTACAAACACAATGGTTTTGCGACTCCACTCCGATGCCAGTGTCTTTATCTCCTGAGTTTGAATCTGGACCTTTTTACGTGCGGCCTGCAGTGATGACTGATCTGCATGAAGTGGCTGAGGTATTGGCCAAGAGCTTTTACCCACCCTTGGGCTGGCAACGATGGTTTTACCCGCTGTTTCGCTTTAGCATTTATGAAGACCTTAAGCAGCGATTGCAAGGAGGGCACGAGCATTATCGTTGCCTGACCGCGATCGCGCCTGACCGCTATACCCACCAACCCACTGTTATTGGTACTGTTGAAGTCGCCTACCGTCAGCCTAATTTGTGGGCCTTTAATCGTTCGCAGCGAGTTTACCTTTCTAATCTGGCTGTGTGTCAAAGATATCGCCGCCGAGGTGTGGCTCGTTGCTTACTCCAGGTTGCTGAGGAGTTGTCGCTCGATTGGGGCTTTCAGGAATTATCTTTGCATGTGATGGCTGACAACACTCAAGCTCGACAGTTGTATCAAGCCATGGATTATCAACTGCACCGAGTAGAACCGACCCTGTTCTCACTGCTCAATTTTCAGCCCTCACGCCTGCTGCTGAGGAAGGCTGTTGCCCCGCAAGCTCCTCAGTCCTATCCTCGCTATGCAGAACCAACTCCTTATAAGCCTCTGTACTGATCGCTAGAGCGAATAACTAAGGCTCGCTGAGGACTGACGTGTCATCCCTGGTATCACTTTGATAGAAATTCGCTAAAGTCATGAAGTTGCAATTGCGGGAGGCTGCTCCAATGCCGATGCCGATGCTGCAGTATCAGAACGGTGACACCATGCCGATGATTGGCTTGGGCACTTGGAAATCTGCCCCTGGGGAAGTTTACGAAGCGGTAAAAACAGCGATTCGCTTGGGCTATCGCCATATTGACTGCGCCTTAATTTATGGCAATGAAGCCGAAATTGGTCGCGCTTTGTCAGAGTCATTTCAGTCGGGGGTGGTCACCCGTGAAGAATTGTGGATTACCTCTAAGCTTTGGAATGACTCCCACGCACCTGCAGATGTACAGCCAGGTATTGAAAAGACCTTGGCCGATCTACAGCTTGACTATCTGGATCTTTACCTGATGCACTGGCCTGTAGCCATCAAAAAAGGTGAAGGCTTCCCTTTGACAAAAGAAAAGCTGATTTCGCTGGAGGAACTATCGATCGCGACCACTTGGCAATCGATGGAATCCCTGGTAGAAAAGGGCTTAACTCGCCACATTGGGGTCTCTAATTTCAGTATTTATAAACTGAAGTCCTTACTCGAAACCGCAAACATTCCCCCGGTGATGAATCAGGTTGAACTGCATCCCTACCTGCAACAAACCGCTCTACTGCAATTTGCTCAAGACCATAACGTTTTTCTCACGGCCTATTCACCCCTGGGGTCGTCCGATCGACCTGACTCGCTTAAGGCCCAAGACGAACCTGTCTTGCTAACTGACCTGACCATCCTCAAGGTGGCTGCCAAGCACGACGCTACACCCGCTCAGGTTCTTATTAGCTGGGCAATACATCGAGGTATTGCGGTGATTCCTAAATCCGTCAATCCTGATCGGATAGCACAAAACCTAGCTGCGACTAACGTAGCTTTGACGGCAGAAGACATGAACGAGATCGCGGCCCTTGATCGCCACCGTCGCTATGTTGACGGCTCGTTTTGGGTGGTGGAAGAGGGACCTTATACTCTGGCGAACCTCTGGGACGAATAATCTCTGACAGGGACTCTGTAACTTTCTCCAAAAGACCAAGACAGTGTGTGAGAACGCCATGGTTCACATTCGTGCTGTAACAGCTGCCGATGCTCAAACGTGGCTGGACCTCCGCCAAGCCCTCTGGCCCGAGACTACAGAGAGGCAACATCAAGCTGAGATCGCCGCATTTTATGCAGGTTCGGGGATAGAACCCGCAGCTGTATTGTTGGCGGAGGACACACAACGGCAAGTGGTGGGATTTGCCGAGCTATCTATCCGGCCCTATGCCGAAGGCTGCGAGACCCAGAGAGTAGCCTATCTGGAAGGTTGGTACGTGATCCCAGAATGCCGCGCACAAGGTGTCGGTAGAGCCCTGGTTGAAGCCGCCGCTACATGGGGGCGATCGCAAGGCTGCACAGAGTTTGCCTCTGATGCCGAAGCCGGTAATATCGTTAGTCAAAAGGCTCATCTGGCCTTGGGCTTCCAAGAAGTCGGCCTTGTACGCTGCTTTCGCAAGATGCTGTGAGCACCCATCGGAATGGCTAAATCTCTTCCAGGTGCGCCCTTTTACAGACTTAACACCCACTCCCGCATTAACTGATTTACCTGTTGCGGCACTTCATCATGGGGGCAATGACCTGCCTGCAAAAAGTATTCCTTCAGTTGACTGTAATGCTGACGAAACTGTTCGCTACGGCGGCGGGTATCCATCCAGGGGTCACCCTCTCCCCAGAGGATTAATAGAGGAGCCGACATCTGACTCAGTAGGACATCGACTGAGTTCCCTTTAGGAGATTTGAACACGGAGGCAAATACCCGCGCTGCTCCCGGATCATTGGCGGGGCGACGGATATCTTCGATCAGTTGGTCGGTGACAGCGGTTTGATCAACATAGACCTGCTGCAACGTTTTGCGAATGTTGCGCCGCTGCCGCACATACTGAAATAGCAGCCAGCTGGGAAAGGGCTGCAACATGAAGGTCTGAATAGTTTGTCGGATTGCTGACTGGAACGGATTTGGTGGCGTCGCAGGAGGACCTGCTTGAAAAGGGCCAGCACTGTTCAGCAGTACGATTCCTGTCACCGACTCGGGATGGTCTGCGGCGACACACAGACTGGCGTATCCCCCCAGCGAGTTACCGGCAATTACGGCAGGACGACCAATGACCTCTTGAATAAAACTATGGAGTTGGTCGCGCCAAAGCTGCCCGCTGTATTGCTGATCGGGTTTCGCCGATCGCCCAAACCCCAGGAGATCAATTGCCCACACTTCAAAGTCGACCTGTAGCTCATGGATATTTTTGCGCCAGTGATCAGTCGATGCGCCAAAGCCGTGGATTAATAGCAGCGGCGGCCGATCGCGATGACCCGTACCAGCGTTGACATAATAAATATCGTGACCTTGCCACTGCCAAAAAGTGCCCGGCAGTGAGGGGACAGTATGAATAGTTGGAGCGATCGCAGCAGTCATCAGCGCTTACTTATGTAAAGGTATGTAACAACCCCTCTATTCTAATCATTTCTGAGGGGATGCCGATAAGGCTGAACTGACTGCCTAGAAAGTCCCCGAGATACTCCTAGGGATGGAAAATTGCGCCGTAAATGCAAAAAAACCTGGGAATTGCTGGAGAAAAGCGATCTAGCGATCTATTCTCACAGACAGATAACAACAACGTCAGTTCAGCGATTCGCTTAGATTTTGCAAGGTTATGGCCGCACTCACTCGTTCTAAACAAAAACGTCGCCCCATCATCAGAACGACATCACTCTGGTTTGAGCGCTTTGTCGCTCTGCTGGCGGTGATCAATTTGCTGCTAGTGCTGTTTGACACCAGCTACATTCGCTTCCGCGACGTCTACTTGCGCTTTTTTCCTGAGTTCACTCAGTGGTACGGCGAAGTCGTTAAAGGTATTACCCCTGAGCGCACAACCGTGAAGTATCTCGCGACGATTGACAAGTTGGAAGAGCAAGTGGCGCAAACGGGCCTCCAATCAATCCAGGCACAATCACTCCTGAGCGCTTTGCAAGAACAAAGTGCCGCCATCGTTGATGAAAATCCGTTTGAAATTGCCAATAAGTCCGGCACTTTAGAGCGCATCAAGAACAGCGTGCGCGATCGCGTCGGTGTGGAGTCTTCCAAAGCCGCCTTCAATGAATTTTGGAGCGTGGATTACCTGACTGAACAAGGCTGGACTCAGGAGATCAACTACTTCAATGAAGATGTCGTGCCGCTATTTGAGACCAACTACTTTCGCGGCATTGGCGAAAATGGTCAACCGGCTAATTATTTTTGGCGGCTGGATATTTGGTTCGTTGTGTTTTTTGCCGCTGAGCTGTTTTTACGAACGTTTTACATCAGCCGCCGCTACAAAAACTACACCTGGCTGGATGCGTTGCTTCTACGCTGGTACGACTTATTTTTCTTTCTCCCCTTTTGGCGTTGGGTGCGGGTGGTGCCGGTTGCGGTCAGGGTGAATCAGTCGCAACTGATCAACTTGATTCCTCTGCGTAATCGCGTGAACCGTATTTTTATTTCGACGTTTGCGGTGGAATTGACTGAGATTGTAGTTCTCCGGATTGTGGATCAGGTGCAAAACTTGATCCGTGATGGAGATGTGTCGGATTGGTTGTTGGCCTTGGGGTCCAAAAAACAGTACATCGACATCAATGGTGTGAATGAGGTCGAAGCGATCGCCTCTAAGCTCACAACGATTACGATGTATCAGGTTTTGCCTTACGTGAAGCCAGAAATTGATGCCCTTCTGCAGCACAGCGTGATGCAGGCACTCAACCAAGCACCAGGTTTCCAGGCCTTTCAAGGGTTGCCGGGGATCGGCAATCTGCCCGATCAAATCGCTCAACAAGTGGTTGGACAAGTATCTCAAAACCTTTATCAGTTGGCTACGGGGGTTGTGGAAGATGAAGAAGGTTCCGCATTGACCCGTAATTTGCTGACTAAAATTGGCGACACTCTGCGTCACGAGGTCCAGCAAGACAATACGGTAGATGATTTAGAACAGTGGACTGTAGCGCTATTGGAAGAGATCAAAATCAACTACGTTAAACAGTTATCTTTTGAAGATATTGATCGCCTGCGAGAAGAAAATTACAAACTTTACGATCTGACTCAAGCCCGACAGTAAATGGATTGTCGGATTTTAGAGGGTGATATAGGGATAACCCTCCGGCAGTTTTGCGCTAGTATTGGAAGCCGAACGGATCGACGGCGGTTCGTTCCTTCCTGATACTGAACGTTCTAGGAAGTGGGCTTCGCACCCACTTTTTTTATTGGAGTTTTGTATGACTCATCCGCTGATTCCCCAAGTCTTAGAGCTCGCGACTCCCGTTGCTGAGCGCCTAGGATTGGCTGTCGTGGATGCCGTTTTTCAGACGAACCATGCGCCCCCAGTACTGCGAATTGATGTGCGCAATCATCAGGCAGCAGACACGAGCTTAGAAGACTGCGAGCACATGAGCCAGGCGTTGGCGACAGTGCTCGATGACACAGACCTCATCCCTGATGCCTATGTGCTTGAAGTCTCGAGTCCAGGGGTTTCTTCGCGCTTGTCGAGCGATCGCGATTTCATCGTGTTTAAAGGCTTTATGGTCGAAGTGACGTTGACCGAAGCCTATAAAAAACGTCAAGCCTGGGTGGGTCAATTGCTCAAACGAGATGATGATCACGTCTATCTGACCCACAAGGGGAAACTCACTAAATTGCCGCGATCGCTGGTAACCAGGGTGGAATTAAGCAACCAAGCGGTCGAATAAATCACCAGATTTTGCTCACTGCAACGAACACATAATGAGTCGCCATATCGCTAGGGCGATCGCTACTATTTTTTGAGGGAGTCGAGGAAAACCCAGCTATGTCTCTAGTCAGCTTGCCCAACCTACAAGATTTGATTGACAGCATTAGTCGCGAGCGCAACTTGCCCAAACACGCAGTCGAAAATGCTCTGCGAGAAGCTTTGCTAAAAGGGTATGAGCGCTTTCGCCGAACGCAGCGGGCCGCTGATAGTGCCAACTTTGAAGAGGGATATTTCGATAACTTCGACGTTGAGCTCGATGTGGAATACGAAGATGATCAGGGCTTTCGGGTACTGGCCAGCAAAACCATTGTGGAAGAAGTTGACAACCCTGACCACCAAATCGCCCTAGCCGAAGTACTGGAAGTTGCGCCGGAAGCGCAAGTGGGTGATGTCGTTGTCCTAGACGTGACACCTGAACAAAAAGACTTTGGGCGCATGGCCGCAATTCAAACTAAACAGGTGTTGGCGCAAAAGCTGCGTGACCAACAACGCAAGCTCATTCAAGAAGAATTCCAGGACCTAGAAGGGACAGTCTTAACGTCAACAGTGCAGCGGTTTGAGCGACAGTCCGTCATCATGACCGTGAGTAGCGGGACGGGGCAACCGGAGGTCGAAGCCGAATTATTAAAGCGCGATCAATTACCCAACGACAACTATCGCCCCAATTCCAAGTTTCGGGTAGTCCTCAAAAAAGTATCCGAAGGTTCGCATCGGGGGCCGCAACTGCTGGTTTCTCGGGCTGATGCCGCCCTCGTTGTAGAACTCTTTTCCAACGAAGTGCCGGAGATCGAGGATGAGATTGTGCGAATTGTCGCGGTTGCCCGTGAAGCCAATCCCCCTTCCCGTTCGGTGGGGCCTCGGACCAAGATTGCTGTCGATACAGCGGAACGAGATGTTGATCCAGTGGGTGCCTGCATCGGCGCTCGAGGCTCACGCATTCAGGCGGTTGTGAGTGAGCTACGCGGTGAAAAAATCGACGTCATTCGGTATTCCCTGGATCCGGCTACTTACATTGCGAATGCTTTGAGCCCGGCCCGTGTGGATGAAGTTCGCCTCATGAATCCAGAAGATCGCCAAGCCCATGTACTAGTGCCTGAAGATCAACTCAGCTTAGCTATTGGTAAAGAAGGGCAAAACGTACGCCTAGCGGCCAAACTCACTGGTTGGAAGATTGATATCAAAGAT
>CAZLYS010000125.1:0-9010 GCA_964563415.1 uncultured Halomicronema sp. | reverse complement strand
GCAACGACGACTGTCTCAGGACTAGACTCGTGTGAGCGTTATGGTCGCTTTCGGAGAACGGTAGTGCTGGTCTAGCTGCATAAGCGTGTGTAGCAGCACATGGGCACCGTTAGCACAGTCTTCAGGATTGGTGTATTCCGCCTCGGAGTGGCTAATCCCCCCTTCGCTGGGGACAAAAATCATGCCCATGTCAGTTACCCGAGACATCTCTTGAGCGTCATGGCTGGCGCGACTCGGTAAATGACAATAGCTGAGATCAAGGTCTTCGCACACCTGAGCGATCGCATGCTGAATATGGGAATTGGCCGGCGCTGGATCATTATCTAAACGTTGAGCCATGGAAATGCGAGTTCCCGTAGTGGTGGCAATATGGTTAATCGCCTGCTGGATTTCAGCTAGGAGTTCGTCGAGGCGATCGCTCGACAAATCCCGCAAGTCCAAACTCATTTCCACCCGGCCAGGAATACTGTTCGGCACATTGGGGTGCAGATCCATCCGACCAACCGTGGCAACCTGATCACCGGGTTGATGACCCACTTGATTGATCGCGAGAACGACTTGAGACGCAGCGACTAACGCATCCTGGCGCATCGGCATCGGTGTGGTACCCGCATGGCTAGACTGACCTTCAACGGTAATCCAATAGCGACGCTGCCCCACGATGCCTGTAACAACTCCAATTTGCTTTTCCATCATGGCAAGCACCGGGCCTTGCTCGACGTGCAACTCGACAAAGGCGGCCATGGACTCTGGCGTGCGACGGGCATGCTGAATAATGTCCCAATCGCCCCCCACCCGTTCTAAACACTCTTGAATGGGCTCACCATCGCGGCTGCGATAGAGTTCTGGATCAGGCAGCAGCTTGCCTGCGATTGCTTTGCAACCCACCATGGTGCGCTCTTCATCCGCAAAGACAATGACTTCGATGGGGTGGTCAAGGTGCTTACTCTGTGTTGATAGTGCGTTGACCGCTTCAATGCCAGCCAGCACGCCGTAAGTGCCGTCATAATGTCCGGCGTTCGGTACCGTGTCAATGTGAGATCCAGTCACTAAGGGGGGCGCATCGGGGAAACGACCGGGATAGCGACCAATCATGTTTCCGGCTTCGTCAATTGTGACGGTCATCCCGGCTTCCACCATCCACCGACGCACCAAAGCGCGGGCATGGCAGTCTTCTTGGCTAAAGGCCAACCGCTGCACGCCGCCATTGGGAAGCTTGCCAAGCTGTGCTAGCTGGCGAATCATGGCGCTGAGGCGATCGCCATTAACCGCAAGGGTAGAAGCCACTTGATAAACCATGCACAAACCTCTCTGCAGTAAACCTGCGATTAACTATTCATTAAAGAACTTCATGTCGTGAAGCGTATACTGTATACAATAATGCCTCTGTAAAATCATTTACAAGTTATCAATACGCTAGATTGCTTGTTCCATCGCTCAAGGATGCTGACTCCGGTGACATTATCGAATCCGCTGCCGCGCCGTGCCTCTCTACACGAGCAAACCTACCAGACACTGCGGACCAGTATTTTGTCTGGCGAGTTGGCCCCAGATGAACGATTGGTGGAAACACAGTTGGCCAAACAGCTAGAAGTCAGTCGTACCCCCATTCGTGAAGCCTTGCGGCAACTGCAGCGAGAAGGCCTCGTCACGATGGATACGAGCGGCGGGTTGCGAGTGATCTCAGTGTCAGTGGCTGATGCTGTGCATCTCTATGATTGCCGGATGGCGCTAGAGCAGGCGGCTGTCCGCGAAGCTTGTTTGCATGCTAGCGATCGCACCCTTGAAGATCTGCAACAATCGATTGCCCAGGCAGAACGGGCTGTACAGCGCGCTGCCTCAACCCTTAATACCTTTGAAATGCTGAATCTGGATTACCAGTTTCACCGTCAAATTGCTGAAAGCACGGGTAACCCATGGTTGACCGACTTACTAGATCGAGTCTTTGACAAAATGATGCTGCTCCGAGTGCAAACCACGCGCCACAATCCTAAAGTGTTAGACATTTGCAGTGAGCATCGGCAGATTTGCGCGGCGATCGCTTCTCGGGAACCGGACACCGCGATCGCTGCGATCGAAACTCATTTAAATGCCAGCAAAACCCGTGTTGTTCAAGCTCTAAAGGCACTACAACCGACTGAACCGGCAGATATTTAGAGGGACATCTATCTCCGAGGCACAGATTAGCGATCACGATTACATGCTCCATTCGCGTTGCTACAACATGAGGCTCCCTAGTTTTTCCATGCTAATCTCCATACTTATAGTCAAACGAGGTCTCAGAATTTCATGGCGGCAACCCTCGACTTGGAGAATCGGTTGATCACTACGATTATTTTGTTTAAGGCAAAAGCAGGACAGCAGGCAACAGTTGTCGATAAGGTTAAACAACTATTCGCGATCGCTAAACAACAGCCAGGGTTTGTGTCAGCCAATCTCCACCGCAGCTTAGACGGCATCAAAGTGGCCAACTATGCTCAATGGGAAAACGCAGCAGCCCTTGAGCAGTTCCGTAACCGTTCTGACGTCCAAGATTTAGGAGAGTCGCTTCAGGAACTAGTCGATGAAGTCGATTCGCATCTGTATGAAATTGTGGCATCAGAATCCAAGGTGGGTCATCCACAAATCAGTGCCGGTGAATATTACGTTCACTTTGCTGAATTTCGGATGCCGCCAGAGAATCAACCGCGCATGGTTGAACTTGCGAAGGAGCATGTCGGCCCAGCAATGTCTCTGCCAGGATTAGTCTCTGCTAACTTTCATCGATCTCTAGACGGAGAGCGGGTAATCAATTACGGACAGTGGGAAGATAAAGAGGCCATTTACAACCTGACTCAGCGCCCTGGCTTTGGCAAGGAGGATGGCTACTGGACGGGTTTAGCCGAAAACGAATTCCATCTCTATGAAGTGCTGCTCTCTGAGACTGGTGCATAACCCATGGTTGCAAATGTTGACATCTATAAATAAATAACGGCAAGAGGTAAAAAGGCATGACGTCTAGCGAGACGAAAACGGTATTTATTTGTGGCTCTGCCCTGCGGGGACAGCCGGATCACGGTAATTTACAGGGTGCCGCGTTTGTCAAAGAGACTCAAACCGCTCCTAACTATCGCCTGCATGCGGTCAAAGACGGCTGGCATCCAGGCATTTATGCAACAGAGTCTGACGGCATCTCGATTCCAGGTGAACTTTATCGAATGTCTGTGGAGCAATATAACCATCTCGTCTCGACTGAGCCGCCCCATATGTATCCTGCTGAGGTGAACTTGCACGATGGGGACACGGCGATCGCCATGCTTTATCCCAAAGAATTGGTCGAAGAGCATGGCTGGCCCGATATTTCGGATATCGGCGGATGGGCCGCTTACAAAGCGCAACAACAAGCCTAAATTCCCAGACTGCGCCAACCGTTTGGAGCACCCCCATGGGCAAAGTCTTAATCAAAGGCGGTCGCATTGTGACTGCTGTCGATGATTACGTGGCCGATATCCTAGTGGATCAAGGGCGGATTGAAGCGATCGCTCGTGAAATTCCCGCTGATGAGATTACCACCTACGACGCCACTGGCTTGATGGTGTTTCCTGGCGGTATTGACGTCCACGTCCATATGGAAACCCCGATGGGCAACGACATCACCACCTGCGACACCTTTGAAACTGGGACGAAATCGGCGGCGTTTGGCGGCACCACCACGATTATCGACTTTGCCCAACAGTTCCACGGCGACAGTCCCAAAGCCGCTCTTGATCGCCGCCTCGCCGCAGCAGAACCCCAGTGCAGCATCGACTATGGCTTTCACGTCATTCTCACCGATGTAAATAAAGGGTCACTGGCCGAACTGCCCGACCTGATCAACCAAGATGGGGTTTCCAGCTTTAAGCTCTACATGGCCTATCCTGGTGTGCTGATGGTCGATGACGCCGCCATTTACCGCACGATGCGCGCGGTGGGAGATCACGGCGGCATGGCGATTCTCCATGCTGAGAACGGCATCGTCATCCAAGCCCTGATTGAGGAAGCATTGGAACAGGGCAACACCTCACCGAAATACCATCTGCTGACTCGTCCTCGTTTGATGGAAGGGGAAGCTGCTCATCGCGTGATTCGCATTGCCGAACTGGCAGAAGTGCCCAGCTACATCGTGCATCTGTCAGCCAAAGAAGCCCTGGATGCCGTGGTAGAAGCCCGTGATCGCGGCATCCATGCCTTTGCCGAAACCTGCCCGCACTATCTGTTTTTGACGGACGAAGAGTACGATCGCCCTGACTTTGAATCGGCCAAGTTCGTCATGACTCCGCCCCTGCGCGATCATCAGTGCCAGCATGCTCTTTGGCGTGGTCTCCGGTTCGATGACCTGCAAATTGTCGCGACCGATCACTGTCCTTTCTGCTTTAACGAAAATCTCTTTGGCCTTCTGCAATCAAAGCAGTACGGCAAAGACGATTTCTCAAAAATCCCCAACGGTGCGCCTGGGGTCGAGTTTCGCCTGCCGCTGCTCTACGATGGTGGGGTAAATGAGGGACGTATTACTCTCAATCGCTTTGTACAACTCACGTCAACAGCGCCTGCCAAGATGTTTGGCATGTTTCCACAAAAAGGAGCGATCGCCGTCGGCAGTGATGCTGACCTCGTCCTCTTCGACCCCAACGAACGCCACACCCTCAGCGCCAATACCCACCATTCCAACGTGGACTACTCCCTGTTTGAAGGGCGCGAAGTGCAGGGCAAAGTGAAGCGAGTCTTTTTGCGGGGTGAGTTAATTGTCGATGGCGACGAGTGGCGCGGTCGCGCTGGCATGGGGCAATACGTAAAGCGATCGGCCTCCGGTCGAATCTTGTAGCCGCATCATTTTTCCATCTCTGACCTCGCCGCCCTGTATTCTCTTCAAGACATTCTTTATTCAGGATTCAGCAAAGATTTGAGTGTAGCGCCAAGACATCAACAATCACCTAACGAGAAAAAATCGGACTACCCCATTCCACATGATCACCCATTTCAAAATGGGTTTCAAAGCCATCGAAAACCTTATGATGTCGGTGTTCTGATGACTTTGGGAATACATCATGTTATCGGAAAAGATTCTCTCTAATAACTTGTTAGGTAGACGGTAAGCTTGTAGCGTTGATTATTCAACATTGATAGAGCATGCTTGCTCAAAGCATGACAAGGTATGAAGTATTCCAGAATTATCAAACGATCATTTCTTTTGATCTTCGGTGCAGTATTCGCCTTGTATTTGGGGAACGCATCTTTCTTAGCGCATCCCATCGGCTCTCAGCCTGTTTTAGTGGCACATCGTGGGTTGGCGCAAGACTTTGATCGTACAGGCTTGACGAATGAAACCTGTACGGCTGCTCATATGTTGCCGACTCCTCATGAATATCTGGAAAATACAATTACTTCGATGCAATCAGCATTCGCCTATGGAGCCGACTTCGTCGAATTTGATATTCACCCGACGACCGATGGGCACTTTGCTGTCTTCCACGACTGGACAGTAGATTGCCGTACTAATGGAACTGGCGTCACCCGAGAACATACGTTGGCAAGCCTGCAATCTCTAGATATTGGCTACGGCTATACATCTGATGGTGGTAAGACTTACCCATTTCGCGGCAAAGGGATAGGGTTGATGCCATCACTGGATGAGGTATTGACCGCGTTCCCAAATCACAATCTGATCATTAATATTAAAAGCAACGATCTACATGAAGGTGAGTTACTAGCTGAACGACTGGCTCAACTTTCTCCAGATCGCCAAAAGCAGATCATGGTTTATGGAGGAGAGCACCCCATCAGCATTATTCGAGAGCGCTTTCCTCTTATTCAAACAATCTGGATACGCCGCCTCAAAAAATGCCTGATTCAGTATGCTGCTTTTGGTTGGGTAGGTTATGTTCCTACTGCCTGTGAGCGAAGTATGTTAATGATTCCGATTAACTACACATCTTGGTTGTGGGGATGGCCTAATCGATTCCTGCAGAGAATGAGGGCGGTAAATACCAATATATTTTTGCTAGATAATTACAAGGGAGAGGGATTTTCTCGAGGACTTGATGATCTTGAACGTATTCAAGATCTTCCTGGCAACTATTCGGGCGGTATTTGGACTGATCGAATTGATTTGATAGGTCCAGCTGTTGAGAACCATATTATCCAGTAGTATTGCCTCGGTATATTTTGATTTATTCAAACGATGTCTACCTAACAATTCTGGTGCAGTAGGTTGACAACAGCCGTTTGGACAGGAAATAGAGTATCGACAACCGCTGACCAGAACCGTTAGATTCCTCTAAAAACTTATTCTTGATTTCTTCGCATTGAACTCACGCTAGCAAAGCCTTCTACTAATAAAAAAGGATGCATAGTTAAGCAACTAAACATCCTTTCAAGTTGGTTGTTTTAGTAAATTAATAAGCGTCCTGAAGTTCGTAAAAATCAGGCGAGATGTAATCCTTACGGAGAGGCCAGCCGACCCAATCTTCCGGCATCAACAAACGTTTGAGATTTGGATGCCCTTCATAAATGATGCCGTACATGTCGTAGCTTTCACGCTCTTGCCAGTCGGCAGCTTTCCAAATCCAGTACACCGAAGGAACTGTAGGATTTTCTCGAGGAAGAAAGACCTTAACGCGTACCTCCTCAGGGTCGGTCGCATCATCACTCAGTTTGACCAGGTGATAAAAACTTACGAGTTGCTTACCGGGTCCTTCGTCGTAAGTACCTTGGCACTGTAAGTAGTTAAACCCATAGGCAAACAGTGCAGTACAAATTGGAATCAAGAACTGTGGCTCAACCGTGAGGACTTCAATACCTAAATGATCAGGAGCCAACGACTCATGCCCAAAGCCATTTTCAGTTAACCACGTTGAGACAGTGCCCGCTTCAACGATAGAGCCTTCTTCAGCTGGCGTTCCTGGGTTGACGTCTGCTTCAGCCATTCACTTCCTCCTGTTTTGCTTCCTCTAAAGAAGGCTCGACCGGCATTCCCATCGCTGCCATCAATTCTTTTGGCGGAACTTCATGAGTTCCCGTCTGTAGATACTTGCCGGTCAAAATCGGCGACACTGGCTGCATCTGATGCTTAGCCGTGTGATAACGGTGAGTTTGAGCGATCGCACTTTGGTCAATCCAAGACTCAGTGGCAACCTTCTTCCGTAATTTAATGATGGCGTCAAAGATGGCCTCTGGTCGGGGAGGACATCCCGGAATATAGACATCTACCGGAATCAGCTTGTCAACACCACGAACTGCGGTGGGAGAGTCCATGCTGAACATGCCGCCGGTGATCGTACAAGCGCCCATCGCAATCACGTATTTCGGATCAGGCATCTGCTCATAGAGGCGTACGAGGGCTGGAGCCATCTTCATAGTGATGGTACCAGCAGTAATAATCAAATCTGCTTGCCGGGGAGAGGCCCGTGGTGCCAGTCCAAACCGGTCAAAGTCAAACCGTGAACCGAGCATGGCTGCAAACTCGATGAAGCAACAAGCTGTGCCATACAACAGGGGAAACAAGCTGGATAGTCGAGTCCAGTTGTATAAATCATCCACCGTGGTCAAAATGACATTTTCGGAAAGATCTTGAGTCACCGTGGGGATGCCGACGGGATTTGCTAGCCGTTCATCAGGAGCCAGCATAGGGACCTTTCCTTCGGGATTCATGACCATTCCAATGCTCCTTTTCGCCATGCATAGACTAGACCGACCACAAGAATCGCGATAAAGATCAGCGCTTCTATAAATGCCAGCAGCCCTAACTGGCTGAAGGCAACTGCCCACGGGTACAAAAATACAGTTTCAACATCAAAGATGACGAATACGAGGGCAAACATGTAATAGCGGATGTTGAATTGAATCCAAGCCCCCCCAATAGGCTCCATGCCTGATTCATAGGTAGTCCTACGACCAGGCCCTTGTCGTTTTGGGCTCAGGAAATAAGCAATTCCTAGCGCCAAGATCGGCACTGAACCACATAAAAGGAGAAAGACTAATAGATATTCGTACCCGTTTAAGACAAACACTGCGAATCCTCATTCACGGTCACACACAGTCTCTCGCTGTACGCATTTCCATATTAGTTTACATTTGCTTGAACTTCAGGCGATTCCTTGATGCAAGTGTTTTGCAGTTCCCATGCTGTTGATTAGTCAAGCTCATAATTAGACTCATCTCCAGAGACGAGCCTTTAACCACAGATGTCAGGTAAGGCAAAACTGAGAAATGTTCTATGTCATGTCATAATTAGTAACAATTATCTCATTTTTCATGATCAGCACTCAGCGACTTCTGGTAGGCTCGCTGGCTGATCTTATGTATAGAGCCGTCGAAGGGAGTAAGGGATGTCGACTGAGCCCAATCCACAAGCTGAGCCAACTAACTTAGGTGATGCACAAGCGGCGGATAGTACCTCTGCAGTGCCAACTGCTGAGGCTAAAGCCGATCAAGCATCAGAGCCGGAGAAACCGTTGACTCCGCAGGAAATGGATCGGTATGAATGTCTGGCTTGTGGCTACACCTATGAGCCCACCAAAGGGGATGACCGCAGCAACATTTCGGCTGGGGTGCCGTTTCAAGAGGTGCCGCTAAATTGGCGCTGTCCGGTTTGCGGTGCTCAGAAAAAGCGCTTTGCGAATGTGGGT
Organism: uncultured Halomicronema sp.; assembly: GCA_964563415.1. Lineage (GTDB taxonomy): Bacteria > Cyanobacteriota > Cyanobacteriia > Phormidesmidales > Phormidesmidaceae > Halomicronema. The sequence continues at coordinate 368 of CAZLYS010000125.1, read as the reverse complement.
CCGGCTGGAACACCGTCGGGCTTTAAAGAGAATCTTAGCTATGGATTGGGGGTTAACACGCTCACTCCAGGACAAAAAAGCATTCTGATTTTCGGGGCTTTGGCGGTCGGTTTTTTCTTTTTTATTAGTCTCTACGGTTTGCGATGATGCCATTGCGCATGGCACCTGTATGAGCGTTGATGTTGTTACGGCTGAGGATGTTGAGCTGGCATGGGTGGTTTGTTAGTACATTTACGAAAACTCGGGGCGATTGTCGCGATCGCGTTTCTGTGTTTCGGCTGCAGTAGTGCATTTTTGCCGGATCTAGAAAACAACCCTTGGGAGGTTGTGCATCTAGATACAGAAGCGACTTTCTCAGATATTGCCTT
>CAZLYS010000124.1:0-9032 GCA_964563415.1 uncultured Halomicronema sp. | reverse complement strand
CTGATAAAATTTTCCCCGTCGCTTTGAAATTGTGGCTAGTGTTTCTAGGCGCTTTTTTGCTGCTGGGTTATGCAATTGCTCCGAGTATTCTGTTTGGGGCGATCGCCGGATTTGCTGGTGGGACTGTATCGGCTTGGTGGCAGACGCCAGGTGGTGAACCAGCTCCTCCGAGTCCAGAACCTACCGCCCTTGATAAACTCGGCGAAAGGTTGAAGCCCCGTGGTGTGCAAAATCGTCTGCCGTTTCTAAAATTATTTACCCGTCGCGATCGCCGTTATCCTGGCCCCCGTTAATCGTCTGCTGTTATGACGTTTGAGATTCGTGAGATTCGCCCTCAAGATGATGCATTCATCGCGGCCATCATTCGCCAAGTTCTTACGGAGTTTGGGGCTAATCGACCCGGTTTTGCTTGGGCTGACCCTGAGTTAGATCATCTGTCTCAAGCCTATCAGGGCGATCGCTCCACTTACTACATCGTGACCCATGACGAACAGGTTATTGGCGGCGGCGGTGTGGCTCCCTTTTTTTGTGAATATGAGCACGTGTGTGAGCTGCAAAAAATGTATCTCTTGCCCTTATCCCGAGGGAAAGGATTAGGCAAAACATTAATGCAGCAACTGCTCAAAACGGCAGCCGATTACGGATATCGCGGCTGCTATTTAGAAACATTCGATGCCATGACCAGCGCTATCCGTCTATATCAAAAATTTGGCTTTGAACCCCTCAAAACTCCCCTAGGGAACTCTGGCCATAACAGTTGCAATCAATTCCTAGTGCGTTGGTTTGATCAGCCAGACAAAACCTCGATTCAAGGGCATTTGAATGATCGAGACACCAGTCAAAAAGCATCTCCACAATAATTGACAAACAGAGAGTATTCCATGCAGTAAATGACTCATCCGAGTTCATTTCTTTTTCTGCTTAGGATGCTCCGATTTGCGTGCGCCACCAGTCTGCAGCAACAGCAAAATCAACCTTCCCAGGTCTGCACGTTACCCCGACGCAAGTGCCATCGATCGCAGCCTCAGTAAGAAGTTCTAATTAAATTTAAGACACTGTAGGTTGAGGTTGAGGAACGAAACCAAACGCCCGCATGAGTTACACTATCGCTCTAGCGGAGCCATGCCCAGAGAGCTTTACCCATCCTACCTTTGAGTTGGCCCAGCTACTTGGTCGGCGGCAGTGGTCAGTTCTTCAAGGTCCGGGACCGCGACTCGGGCCATTTTCCCGTCTCTAAAGACAGCCACAATTTCCTCTGACTGGTCATCGTAGCTAGCGATCATGAGGTCAGTCGGTAAAACGTCTGGAGCAGATGTCAAGGCCTCACGAGAGTCAAGCTGAGGTTAGTTAATGAGTGATCAGCCCGAACGATAGCCCAGCCCTCTCAGCAGATGTGTCAAGAGTTTTTGGGCCAAATCATCCGGTTCAATATCTTCACCCTTCACGATTAGCAAGTCATAGAGTGACCAGTTGATAGTGCCGATAATGCTACTGATAGCGATCGACATATCTAGGACATCAGCAGACAGGAATACGCTGCTCTCAATGCCAGACAAGAGAATCTGCGCCAAAATATCGCGGTACGATTGCCTGACTTCTCGCAGTTGCTCGGTCGCGATCGCGTCACCATACCCAACTTGCATAAAGAAGAGTTTGATCAATCCTTGGTGCGCCTGAAAGTATCGCAGCGTCAACGTCAGAACACACTGTAAGGCCTGAACTGGATCAGCATATTGTTCAAGCTCCTGTCTGATTTGACAATGTAGATCCTCTAGCCGAGCGCGCATGATCGCTGCCAGCAACTCTTGCTTGTTTTTGAAATGTCGATAAAACAATCCAACTGATACGCCTGCTGTCTTGGCGATGAGTTTTGGCTGAGCACCTTCATAGCCATCGCACAAAAGACTTTCTCCCGCTGCAAGCAGTGCCGCATACCGGCCCTCAATGTCGTAGCGCATCTTTGAACCTCATCATCACTTCTCTACTCTGCCGCTAATGACCATGCTACGATGCGGGAGTGAATATTATTCACTCAAATGACGCACTTCAACATGAGGTATCTGAGATGTCAGCGCAAAAATTTCTTCAAACAGGCTCCGAGTCGTGGCTGAATTTGCCTCAGTTTCCTGGCACGCAGCTTTTGCCCCTAGCTGAACCGGTCGCAGAAGGCTCGATTCATCTATTGAAGCTACAGGCAGGTACTATGATTCCGCTTCATACCCATCCTTGTGATGAATATGTATATGTTCTCAGCGGCACGGTTGAAACTGGCGGTGTGATCTGTCCTCAAGGAACTTTTTGGATGACGCCTGCTCATACTCAGCAGGGTGAGCATAAAGCCGTCACCGATGTTGAAATCATCACAATTCGGCTCGGGAGAATGGGGGTATTTGAGTCGGTCTCTACGACATAGTGGACTTCTGCCCGCGACTATGAATACGCTCTGCCGTCCGCAAAATTTGTCCTGCCAACATGGCGGCACCGAATCCATTGTCGATATTCACCACGCCAATCCCTGTCGCACAAGAATTGAGCATGGTCAGTAAGGCCGAGACACCGCCAAAACTGGCCCCATAGCCAATACTGGTCGGTACCGCGACAATCGGACAATCTGAGAACCCAGCCACGACACTAGGCAGTGCTCCTTCCATGCCCGCCACCACGATCAGCACATCGGCCTTGGCCACCACATCCCGGTGCCGCAGCAATCGATGAATGCCTGCGACACCCACATCCCACAGTCGTAAGACCTGAAAACCTGATAATTCAGCAGTCACCGCTGCTTCTTCGGCCACAGGTAAATCTGCTGTCCCGGCGGTGAGAATACCGATCATGCCCGAATGCTGAGGACGTAAATTCATGGGCACGAGCGCACAAATTTTAGCGGTCTCAAAGTACATGGCGGCGGGCAACGCCAAGCGAATCTGTTGAGCCATCTCTGGTTCAATGCGGGTAGCCATGACTACGGGGGTGCGATCTCGCATGGCCTGCATAATCGCGACAATCTGCTCAACAGTCTTTCCCGGTCCCCAAATTACTTCTGGAAAGCCCGTACGGAGCGATCGATGATGGTCTACCTTGGCAAACTCATCGATCGACTCAAATTCTAAATACTTCAGCTTGTTAAATGCCGATTGCGGACTGACCCTTCCCTGGGCGATCGCTTCCAATAATTGCCGCAACTCCTCTGGCTGTGTCACGCAATGTCCTTTAATTGCAACCTATCTAGCCTATCGCGAGGGAGGCTATGGCAGATGAGATCGGGTCACTGTTTAGTCTATAGGAGGTTCATTGAATGAACGAGTAGGCAACTCTATCACCCTCACACTCTGCTGTCCTCAAACCCGCTGCCACTGGTGCATCTCTTGCTGATGTCGATAGGCGACATAAACTCCGGCAATTACTGACGCTACGTACAGCAGAACCCCGAGCCAGTGGGTGATTCCGGCAATGAATTCCGCATGTTGCATGCAGTTCATCATGTTGAAAAGTTGCCACCAATCGTGGGCGTTAATATCGGGGGTAGTGAGTGGCAGGGCGCGATAAGGCGCATCAGCCATGTAGACGGCGACATCCATAAAGTTTTGCCCCGTCCAAAATAGGGTCAGCGCACTCGAAAAATATTGCTGGGTGAAATAAAAATAACCAGTAAACACTGCAGGAAAAGCAATCTGGGTCAGAGAACCGCCTAAGACCATTAGAAAATGCCCCAATGGCATAAATAGCAGATGTCCAGTTTCGTGAATGGCTAGGTCAGGGTAGTGCAGCCAAATAAAGGGGCCATCATAACTAGGATTACGGGCTCCGAAGAACCCATAAATGGCAATGAACCCGATAATGGCCATCATCATTGGCTCAAAGTCTGACCATCTCAGCACGAATGGTTGAGGTGAGTTCACCATGCGAGATCGTGTCTGACTGGATAGCGTAAATGCATTGCTTGCACGTGACTGAGATGTTTTCCTAACGTGAGTTTGCGAAATAGTTGGCTGGAAAGGGTGCTCAGACGCTGGCCCCTTCTTACTCGTCAGCGTAGACTCCGATTCTAAAGTAATTTGACGTTGCCACTGGGGTTGGGTATCTCCCAAAACCGATCCATAAAGTATGACCTCAGTAATCCCGAGTGGACGTAATCGTTCCAGCCCTAAACGAATGCGCCGCTCCATGACATCCGGTTTTGGCACCTGTGTCGACTCTAAATTGATGCGTAATCCTCTGGCTTGAGGCTCAACCTGCACCCAGATCCCCTCAGATTGCAGCGACTGATTTAAGAGAGCTGCGATCGCAATCTTATCTCCTTGCTTCGCTTGCGCTATAAGTTTTGGATCAACAGGCATGGTCGTTACCTTACTCAGCAACTAAGCCTTAAAAAGGCTACGGCTAACATCAGATTGCCCATATGGAGTAAAAGCGGGGCAAAGGGAATCAATTTGCGTTTCTCTATACCAGTGTTAACGTTTTCGAATTGCTTAACTACACAATCAATAGATACTTCTACGCAAACTTTAAGTAGGCTGCCCAAAAGTTCAGAATTTCTGCTTAGAGAACCTTTGTAAAGGCCTGGGTAACTTTATCTTGACAGCGCCAAAACGCTTGTACCGCAATCGACTCAGCGGCCATTCACCAGGGCATCACCATGAGATTAACGAGACAGCTACATTTACCAGCTTCTAGAAGTAAAAAAAAAGTAGCAATTGTTCCCAAGGCTTTCTATCCGTAACCAAACCTATAAGTAAATGCTGGGCTGCTGGAAACGCTTGGCTGGGAGCTCTTGCCAAGCATCATGGTGATTTTTACTGGACTTAGCCAGCGGCCAGACTGACACTCTTAGTAGACAGCAAGTTGCGACTCCGCCCACTCTGCAAGTGACCTGCCGCTGCTGTAAGCCTGACAAGTCATGCTCGTGTTGGCAAATCTTCCGACAACACATGTGCGGCAACGGTTTTGCCAGTCACTAATCATCGTTCCGGCAAGTGCCCCTCTTCGGCATTTACAACGTCGTGCCCCTGTTAAATAGCCCAGCTATCTCAACGGCATTCGCGAACATAGCCTTCGCCCATATTGCCTAATTACCGCAAAACACAACTGCTCAGGAGACGCTTTGACCATGGCAACGACCCTTTTTACTGAAAACTTTGATACCGATAGCAACTACACTACAAACTTTGGCAGCCAAGGGATCGGTAATGCAAATGACTTTATCGATGTTGTGGAGGGCACCGGTCCCAATAATGGCACTGGCGTACAAAGTGTCTTCTATAATCTCTTTGCAAATCCAGATGGCAATTTCTTTGCGGCTCAAGATGTAGATGCTTCAGGAGCAACTCCAACTACGGCTGGCGTTTACACAATCACCTTCGAAAATATCAATATCAGCAACGCGACCAATCTGATGTTTAGCGGCTTGTTCGCTTCAGAGGATAATGGTGGAAACAGTTGGGATAGGAACGACCAAGACGAGGTTTTGGTTGAATACAGTGTCGATGGTGGTTCATATACATCCCTGCTGCAATTTGCCAGTGATGCCCCTAATGGGGGGCTTCCGAGAGAAGATACTGATTTTGACGGTACTGGTGATGGCGATGCACTGACGACTACCTTTACGGAATTCCAGAAAAGTATTGCAGCCACGGGTAATGAGCTAGATCTACGAATTACGCTTAATAGTATCAATGGGGGACCAGAAAATATTGCTTTAGACTCATTGAAGATTACGGGAGATATGCCTCCGGTCACGCCTCCGGTCACGCCTCCGACGCCTCCGGTCAGTGCTAGTCCTTCTGAGCAGCCAGTCTTGACGTTGGGGCTCTCTGCCCAACTGAGTGCTGCAGGTATTGGTAAGCCCGTCAATGTCTTTCCGTTCTTGGTTGGGAGTATCAACCTGGCCAACATCTTTGACGAAAGCCATTATTTAGCCAATAACCCTGATGTTGCCAATGCGGTTAAAAGTGGCTCCCTTGAATCTGGCTATCTGCACTTTGTGACGGTGGGGTTGACCGAGGGGCGCAGTCCATTCAGATTTTACGATGAGAAATTTTATCTCACGAATAATGCCGACGTTGCAGCCGCAGTAAAGTCTGGAGGCTTTGACAGTGGGTTGCAGCACTTTTTACTGACGGGTCATCTAGAAAAGCGCGATCCCTCTGCCAATTTTGATGACGACGATTATCTGCTCCAGAATCCAGATGTCAACAATGCGGTCAAGAGTGGGGCCGTGGGTAGTGCGTTTGAGCACTTTGCCAATCGAGGACTCGCAGAAGGTCGACTATCAAACGTGCTGTTGTTTGACGAAAGATACTATTTAGCTAACAACGCTGAGGTGGCGCAAGCCGTCCAAAATTCCGATTTTGCGTCTGGTTTGGAACATTACCTAGCCTTTGGTCAAAGAGAGGGCCGCAACCCCAGTGCTAGCTTTAATGAAGCTAACTATCTATCTCTGCACAGTGACGTGGCGGCTGCAGTTAATGCCGGTGCCTTTGCCAGTGGCTTCGATCACTACGTCACAGTTGGTATGGACGAAAACCGTGCCATTTAAGTTTTAGATGAAAGTATCGTTGGGACTTAAAGGCTCTAATCGACTCTCTTCAGAAGGTGTCTGATCCTTGTCATCAATGATGAGAGGACTGGGGGTAGATGTTTGCTTTCCAGAACGTTCTGAACCTTGCGGGATTTCTACAGACTCAGCGTGCTCTTTTTCATTTGGAGCTGATGGCGGAGTCAGCACAGTCTCAGTTGACTCTACCTCAGGCAAATCAAGAGAGTTAGTCGGGTCAGATAAATCTGGTGTTGCTGTTTCCATGGGATCGGATAACCTTGGCTGACTGTCTTTTGCAGTTTCTTGTTTAGGCAGAGAAGGACTTTCAGAGAGAGGGGATACAGGCTCATCCTGAGCCTCATCGGCTGGTGCTTCTGAGTCCATCAATGACTCTATTGACGGTACTTCAGTTTCAGGCCTGAAGGGATTGATAACTTCAGGCTCATCTGTGATTGCCGATGTAGCAGGAGGTGTTTCTAAAAGAGGCAAAGCTTCTGAGGATGGCAAGCTTTCTGAAGGCACCACTCCAGATGCTTCTTCAGTTTTTGGTAAATCCTCTTCGGCAGCTTTCTGTGACTCGTAAATTTCAGATTGCTCAGAGGCGGGTGAAATTTCAATGTCAGTGCTGCGACCAGGAGCCGTTTCAAACTCCCCTGCAGGTTGAGATCTGAAAGTTGTTTCTCCAATATCTGCTGCATCTGAATCCAAAATTGCCGGAGATATTTCTTCCGGTTCCTGATCGTCTGAGTTTTGTAGGGATTGATCTGCTGATGGTGTGACTATCTCAGTCGTCTCCTTCGATTCAGGTTCTAAGCTTTCGGATTGGGGCTCGTGCTCTGAGAGTGGTACCACTGATCCAGATGTTGGCAAGGTGGGAGGCTCATAATTGGGATCAATTAGCACTTTTGCCTGCGCCAGCGAAATTCCACCACGGATTAGTTGGGATAAGGTATCTTCACCTCCCGGTTGATAGTCAATCACGCGGATGTTGGTATTGAGGGTATTGTCGATGAGGTTGCCATGGTCATCAATCAGCTCTAACTTGACCCAGTTTTTGCCGGGTTTGAAGCCCTGCAGATAAATTGGCTGCCAACGGTCAAAGGTAAAAGATTCACCGTTGACTGTGCAGCGAATGCGCCAATCATCTACTGTTTCATCGGCCTGGGCGACGAGATGGGGCGGAGTATTGCTGAGATGAAAATCGAGTAGGATCGGCTCAACTCCATAGTGATCTTGGGGTTGGTTGTAGGTGAGAACCGGTTTGCTATCGTCGGGATTATTTTGTGGAGAAGCCGCGAAAATATTGAAAGTGACCTGATCATAGGCTCCATCATTTTTGAAGCTTTCACCCCACGGGCGTACGGCTAAGAGTCGCAATGTATGAGTTCCTGGGGCTAAATCTGCCAGGGTGATGGGGGCATCGGCATCATAAATCGCTTTATAGGGATGATCATCTAAGAAAAGATGTAGATGGGGACCCAAGCCCAAGGACTGATCTTTATATATAGGAAAATCTCTGACTTGCAGTTGGACCAACACAGTCGTACTGGTCAGCGTGGTGTCTGGGTCGGGGCTGGCAATGCGAACTTGAGGTTCATAGACGTCTAGGTAAGGTTTGAGTTGCTGAATGCGCTCGGGCGGAGATACTTCAGAGAGGGCTCCAATGAGGGGATTAGCCACTTGCTCGGGGTTGTCATCTGCGGCCAACAACACCACCGGTACGTCACGATCGCTTCTACAACTGCTGGTTACTCCTAAGAGCAACACGATCAGCATTAGCGCGATCGCTCGTCGCAAGGTCACTATCATTCCCCACACTCCCTTCTTGGTGTACCCGCTTCAGATTTTCCCCCAGGTTGGATCAGGAAGAAAGCCTATCTTGAGAGGCTCGGTAGATCTGAATCATCCAAGATCGCGCGAATTGAAGATTTCAATCCTGGCGATAGGCAGCCACGCATTTTTAACTCATAAAACCTGAGAATCGTGATCTGATTACTTCAAAAATCTGACCTTTCTGCAAGAAAATTTACTCTCCTTAACAAAACGAAGGTGCAATCCCTGAAATCCTATGAAACTCGTCGATGCATTTGATTGAGGATTATTAATTACATGGTTTTTGGCATCGTTTTCTATTGTTCCTCACCGCCTGAAAGTCAAGCAGGGAGACTGTTTCCCTAGGTTGAAATATTGTTAACTTGATCTCGGTTAAAGAAAACATGCCGTTTATAATGCTCAAGAGCAACTGTAGTCCGACTTCTAAAGAAATCTAAAGTTTCTTAATCTTTAGGTGACGTTCTGATTGTCGGTATACAGTATCTACAACTTGCAACTGCTCGCTTGTCTAGAGAGAGGAGAGTCTCCATGACAACTACCCCACGCGAGCGTGAGGCAACTGCAAAGGTGTCAGTAGATAAAGATCCTGTTCCTACTTCATTTGAGAAGTGGGCCAAGCCGGGTCACTTTGATCGCACCCTTGCAAGAGGACCCAAGACCACTA
>CAZLYS010000123.1:0-9050 GCA_964563415.1 uncultured Halomicronema sp. | reverse complement strand
CAGGAGAGGCCTGTAAAGGCTCACCTCAGGAGAACTAGCTCCCAACGAAGTACTAGTTCTGGATAGTATGTTGCCGATCGCTACTTCGGCTGATGCCTATAGAGGCACTATTTGGCTTGACGAGTTGCTGCATTAGCCTTGCTGCAACTGATCAGACTGCAGATTACACAAGCTCTTAACAAGCTAAAGAGTGTTTTTCCCTTGACGCATCTTCCAGATCACTGGCAGCAGGTTGAATGAGCGTTGTAGTGCAGTCCCATACAATCCTTGGCAAATTCTTGGATATCGAGAAAATTAAAGTATTGTTACCGTGATATGATCTGCGATGGCTTGAAGGCTAACTCAACTTTTGAGTTCCTGGGCCGAACCCTCTAGATTGACCGGATAGGCTAAGTGCAGACTCCCTTAAGTCCTGAACCGCCAAGTGCGAAAGATGATCAGGATTTTCTAATCGATTCTTCAAAACAGGATTCGATGGAGGATTTTTACAAACTGCAGAGACAACTACTTGGTACAACCCTGGTTTTCTCGGCGATTGTTTTTGTATCTACCTGTTTCGCCTACTCATTGCATATTGCCTTGAATTATTTAATAGGCGCTTGCACCGGTGTGGTTTACTTGAGGATGTTGTCAAAAAACGTAGAACGAATCGGCACGAACTCTATTAGAGTATCAAGTGGTCGATTGGCATTAGTGGCTACCATGATCTTGGTCGCAAGTCAATGGAACCAGCTGGAAATAATGCCTGTGTTTTTGGGCTTTTTGACTTACAAGGCTGCTCTTATTGGATATACGGTTTGGACAGCTGTTCCCAGCGGAGACTAGGTGAGGCAAGACTGTCCGAATTGTTTATGAGAGTTTAGCACTGTTTTTTCGGTAGGTTTTTGTGCAAACCTTAAGAATGGTTAGAGATGATTGATTTTATGCCGATGTCGATGTTGTTGGCTGAACTGGAAGTTGGACAGCATTTTTATTGGGAAGTCGCGGGCCTGAATATTCATGGTCAGGTCTTTCTGACATCTTGGTTTGTAATTGCTTTGCTGCTCTTGTTCTCCGTCCTGGCGACTCGCAATATCGAGCGCATTCCATCGGGGCTACAAAACTTCATGGAATACGCATTGGAATATATTCGCGATTTGGCTAAGGGCCAAATTGGAGAGAAAGAATATCGTCCCTGGGTACCTTTTGTGGGGACATTATTCTTGTTCATTTTTGTGTCTAACTGGTCAGGTGCCTTGATCCCCTGGAAGTTGATTCACCTTCCTGGAGGTGAATTGGCCGCTCCTACGAATGACATCAATACGACTGTGGCGCTTGCCTTGCTAACTTCTCTGGCGTACTTTTACGCTGGCTTTAGTAAGCGAGGCTTGGGATATTTTGCTCGCTACATCGAGCCGACTCCTATCCTCTTGCCTATCAATATTTTAGAAGATTTCACCAAGCCTTTGTCCCTGAGCTTCCGTCTTTTCGGAAACATATTGGCAGACGAGTTAGTGGTTGCAGTATTGGTATTACTTGTTCCTTTGTTTGTACCTTTGCCGGTCATGATTTTGGGATTGTTTACCAGTGCTATCCAGGCATTGATTTTTGCAACCCTGGCTGCTGTCTATATTGGCGAAGCCATGGAAGGCCATGGTGAGGAAGAGCATGGGTAGTTTACAGGCTACCCAGATGATCCTAGGTTGATGCGTGGATTTCTAAGCGCGGTATCAACGAGGCGGTCCTCGGGACCACGTTAAAGAGCGAGCCGAATGGCAAGTTCACTTCTGTAGTTGTTTAGTAGAACATCCACTCTTTGAGGTAAGGAAATGGAACCAATTGTTGCTGTTGCGTCCGTGATTGCTGCTGCTCTAGCTGTTGGATTGGCTGCTATTGGCCCTGGTATTGGCCAAGGTAATGCTGCTGGTCAAGCAGTAGAGGGTATCGCTCGTCAGCCGGAAGCTGAAGGCAAAATTCGCGGAACTCTGTTGCTTTCCTTGGCATTCATGGAAGCACTGACCATCTACGGTTTGGTGGTTGCTTTGGTTTTGCTGTTTGCCAACCCTTTTAGCTAACTGCTGATGTTCTTGATTGAGGAGGTAATACTCCTCAATCAAGAACGCTCTATTACTTTATGGATTTTTTGGAATGACGCTGAAGGGTTAGATGCGATGAATTGGATGTTGCTTTTAGCGGCTGAAGAGGGCGGTGGACTTTTTGACATCAATGCCACGCTTCCTTTGATGGCGATTCAGTTCTTGATTTTGGCGGTGGTGTTGAACAAGGTTTTCTACAAGCCGTTGGGCGACGCGATTGATGAGCGTGATGGTTATGTGAGTTCAAGCATCGTGAGTGCTAAAGAGCAGGCCATCCAGGCAGAGAAATTGGCAAAGCAGTATGAGCAGGAGCTAGCTGATTCTCGCAGGCAGGCCCAGGCAATTATTGCTGAAGCACAAGCTGAAGCTGAGAAAGCTGCAAGCCAGCAAATTGCTGCAGCTCAGCAAGAAGCCCAAGCTCAGAAAGAGCAGGTTCAGAAAGAAATTGATGCTCAGAAAGCCGATGCTTTTCAGGTTTTGGAGGGGCAGGTGGCGACACTTACCCAGCAAATGCTTGACAAACTTCTGAGTGTCGCTTGAGCAATTGACTTCTTGCAAATCGAATTGTACTTAATCTGCATTGACCGTTAGGAAGTATCACTATGACTAGTCTTTGGCTGCTGTCAACCGAAGGGGGCGGCTTCGGATTAAATTTCGACGTACTAGAAACTAACCTGATTAACTTGGCGATTATTTGGGGAGTGCTGTTTTACTTTGGCAGCAAGTTTTTAGGAAATACGTTATCCGAACGTCGAGCCACTATTCAGGAAGCTATTCAGGATGCCGAGCGTCGTCAGCGCGAGGCAAAACAAGCTTTGGAGCAACAGAAGGATAACTTAGCTCAGGCCCAGTCAAAGGCTAAGGGGATTGTGGCGTCAGCAAAGGAGAATGCTGCTAAGGTCAGCGAAGAAATTCTGGTGCAGGCAAAAGCTGATGTTGAAAAGATGCAGGCTGCTGCTGATCAGGATGTTGCTTTTCAGCAGGAGAAGGTGATGCGAGAGCTACGACAACGCATTGCCCAATTGGCATTAGAGCGTGCAGAGAGTGAGTTGCCCTCACGTCTAACGTCTGATATCCAGACTGCGCTCATCGATAAAAGTATTGCTTTGCTAGAGGATTGAGATAAATGAGTTCGACAACTGTCTCTCTAGAAATTGCTGATCCTTATGCTCAGGCTTTGATGTCCCTTGCTAAAGATCAGCAGCTGGAAGATCGATTTGGGGAAGATGCTCAAGCTGTATTGGACCTCTTGCGAGATTCTCAAGAGCTACAGCAATTTTTAGAGAATCCGCTAATAGCTGAGGATGCGAAGAAAGGCGTTTTAGGCCAAATTTCGGTCGAGTTGAATCCGCTGTTTGCTAACTTTTTGAAATTGTTGGTTGACAAGGGTCGTATTAACTTTGTATTTCCTATCCTGAGGCGTTATCAAGAGCTGTTGCGTCAGCTGAGGAAAACAGTTTTAGCTGATGTGACTTCTGCTGTTGAGCTGTCGGATGCTCAAAAGGATCAAATTCGCCAGAAGGTTGCCACGATGACTGGAGCTCAGCAAGTTGACCTAGAGGTGACTCTGGACGCGAGTTTGCTAGGGGGAGTCATCATTAAGGTGGGGTCTCAAGTTGTGGACGCGAGTTTGCGCGGTCAACTAAGACGTCTGAGTATGCAGTTAAGTTAAACCATTTTAGAGTGGATCTAGTTTTGATCTAGCTTTTAAACCTGTTCCAGTTTTTTGTCGTCCATTAAGTTCAGTAGAGCAATTCCAATGGTAGCTATCAGACCTGACGAAATCAGTAACATTATTAAGCAGCAGATTGAGCAGTACGACCAATCTGTCCAAGTTTCTAACGTTGGTACCGTGTTGCAGGTGGGTGATGGTATTGCCCGCATCTATGGTTTGGAAAAAGCAATGGCGGGTGAGCTGTTAGAGTTCCAAGATGGGACTGTCGGCATCGCTCTGAACCTAGAGGAAGATAACGTCGGCGCGGTGTTGATGGGCGCTGGTTATGGCATTCAGGAAGGGAGTCCGGTTACCGCAACAGGCAAGATTAATTCGATTCCCGTAGGAGATGCCTTGGTGGGGCGCGTCGTTGATGCTTTAGCGCGACCAATTGATGGTAAAGGCGACTTGCAAACGGATGAGACTCGCCTAACTGAGTCGATGGCGCCTGGCATTATTGCTCGTAAATCTGTATGTGAGCCGATGCAGACAGGGATTACCGCAATCGATGCGATGATTCCGATTGGTCGAGGACAACGTGAGCTGATTATTGGCGATCGCCAGACGGGCAAGACAGCCGTTGCGATCGATACAATCCTGAACCAGAAAGGTGAGGACGTGATTTGCGTCTATGTCGCAGTTGGGCAAAAAGCAGCCTCCGTTGCGCAAGTTGTGAATGTCTTAGAAGAGCGGGGTGCGATGGATTACACCATCGTGGTTGCGGCGAATGCGAGTGATCCAGCACCGCTGCAGTACTTGGCTCCTTACACTGGTGCCACCTTGGCTGAATACTTCATGTACAAAGGCAAGCACACACTGGTGATTTACGACGATTTGTCGAAACAAGCTCAAGCTTATCGCCAGATGTCTTTGCTACTCCGCCGTCCGCCGGGTCGTGAAGCTTATCCTGGGGATGTCTTTTACTTGCACTCTCGCTTGCTTGAGCGCGCTGCTAAGCTGAGCGATGAACTGGGTAGCGGCAGTATGACTGCCCTGCCGATTATTGAGACGCAAGCAGGCGACGTCTCGGCTTATATTCCGACCAACGTCATTTCGATTACGGATGGTCAAATCTTCTTATCGTCTGACTTGTTCAACTCGGGCCTACGTCCTGCGATTAATGCCGGGATTTCAGTATCCCGAGTGGGCGGTGCAGCACAAATTAAAGCGATGAAAAAGGTTGCGGGTAAGCTGAAGTTAGAGCTAGCTCAGTTTGATGAACTGCAGGCCTTCTCGCAGTTTGCATCTGACTTAGATAAAGCCACTCAGGATCAGCTAGCACGGGGCGTGCGGCTACGCGAATTGTTGAAGCAGCCTCAGAACTCTCCCTTGCCTGTGGAAGAGCAGATCGCCATTATTTATGCAGGCATCAATGGTCTTCTGGATGAGATTCCGGTTGAGAAAATCACTGAGTTTGCTAAACAACTGCGGGATTACCTCAAGACCAGCAAACCTCGGTATGGCGAAATTGTTCGTGCCGAGAAGAAGCTGACCGATGAACTGGTGGAAATTCTCAAGAGCGCTATTGAAGACACTAAGCAGGCATTTATGACTGCGGCTTAGTAGCTGAGGGATTCGCATCTGGGGCGTGATGCCTTAATCCGCTTCAGATGCATCGTTGGTTAGGAAGGTAGAGGAATGGCTAACCTAAAATCAATTCGCGATCGCATTAAGTCGGTCAAAAATACTCGAAAAATTACTGAAGCTATGCGCTTGGTGGCGACAGCTAAAGTACGTCGTGCTCAGGAACAGGTTATTGCGACGCGTCCGTTTGCTGATCGCTTAGCGCAAGTGTTGCACGGCTTGCAAACTCGACTCAAGTTTGAGGATATTGATCTTCCGCTGTTGCAAGATCGTCCAGTTGAAAAGGTTGCTCTCTTAGTCATTTCTGGCGATCGCGGCTTATGTGGCGGCTATAACGGCAATGTCATTCGTCGAGCAGAAAATCGGGCCAAGGAATTAACAGCAACTAACGTTGAATACACATACGTTTTAGTGGGTCGAAAGGCGGTTCAGTATTTTTCTCGCCGAGATCAACCCATTGACTCTAAATTTACCGAGCTGGAGCAAATTCCGACTGCCGACGAAGCGTCTCAAATTGCTGATCAACTGTTGTCTCTCTTTTTGTCAGGCACTGTTGATCGGGTTGAATTGATTTATACCAAGTTTGTTTCTCTGGTGAGTTCTCGTCCAGTTGTGCAAACATTGCTCCCTTTGGATCCGCAAGGATTTGAGGCAGAGGATGATGAAATTTTTCGGCTGATTACCCGTGCTGGGCGCATTGACGTAACTCGGGAAAAGGTTGCCGTTGAAGATCGCATGTTGCCGAAAGACATGCTGTTTGAGCAGGATCCGGTGCAAATTTTGGACGCACTTTTGCCGCTGTATTTTAGCAACCAAATTTTGCGGGCTCTGCAAGAAGCAGCCGCTAGTGAATTGGCGGCTCGGATGACGGCGATGAATAATGCCAGTGACAATGCGAGCCAATTGGTCAAGTCTCTGACACTGGATTATAACAAGGCTCGCCAGGCAGCAATTACTCAAGAGATTCTCGAAATTGTGGGCGGTGCAGAAGCCTTAAGCTAATCTATTGAGCTTAAAAACTAACTAATTGACTGCGGTTCAAGATGACTGAGCTGCAGTTTTTTGTGTCTACAGCAGAGTTCGGAATACCGAAGACTCTGCATGAAGGGCAGAGTCCTACGGAATACCCTTCCGCAAGGACAAATTCTACGGCATTGAAAGACTTGTCAGGCAACGGTCACAGAATCTGGAGCGACCTCACCTAATTTACGCCTTGCTGTAGACAACACAAGATTCATTAAGACGAATCATCTATTGATCATTCTGTGTCAAGGTCAGGAGGCAACTGGCATCTAGCAGCCAAAATCTTTGAGCATCTCGTTCAGAAATTCGACCCTGTGCGCTTTCTTGAGGAGTGGTTTCCAGCACAGTGCAATCAGACTTTGCTCGTTCTAACACAACTTCAGTTGGACTATTTTGTAAGCGGGCGATCGCAGTTGGGGCCTCAGGTCGATGTTGATTAAACCATTTGTTGTCGGCCAGCGCGTCTGGCCTGAAGCTGTGGTCGTCAATCAACCAAAAATCAATGTCGTATTGTCGAATGAAATCTTGTACTTCTTCTAAGCTGTCGCTGTATTGCGCATCCATTAAGTCGCCGACACGCATACGAAATTGCTCATAGTATCCGGTGTGATAAGGCAGTCCGAGCTCTGGAGAGATGAAGGGCGATCGCTGGGTAAAGGCATGTAAGTTGCTAGTTTCTTTAGTTAGGCTGGCAATTGTTGTATCGGGCGGCGTGTCTTGGAAAAAGTGATACAGGTCTGGTGTAACACCATGTCGGCTGCTGTTGAATAAGCCAGGAAAATTTTCCAGGAATTCTGAATAGCCGATGAGGCCAATGGTGATCAGCCCAGCAAGCATTCCAGCAAGCCCCTTTTGCCATATCACCTTTTGAGAACTGCTCTGTTGGGCGATGAACTGTAGCAGGTTGTCCAGCACAATCCAGATAGCGAAGCTGGCAGTGAGGGCAAAGAGAATCCTTATGGTGTGGTGGGTATAGCGGCTGGGTAAATAAAGTGTATACAGCGTGATGTGAGCCGCGAAGAAAAGTAGAAAGGACGCCACAACCATCTGTTGCAAAATGGCGGTACGGTTGCGAATGATTTGCATCCACGGAGAACGCGATCGCCACCACAGCCAGGGAAATAGCAGACTGAAGGCCATCGTCGGTGGGGTGAAAATCGGCGTGGGAATAATGCCAGAGCGATCGCCAAACCAGAATTTGATCGGGTTATTGGTGAAGTAAGCCGATCGTCCCCCAGGCTGGAATTCTGGCATAGTCCGTGACACATCCGGTGTGATGGTCGGTCCGTAGGGAGAGCTGCTCAGTGCATAAGGGGCTAGCAGAACGACCAAAATAGTCAGGCCCAGGCCAGAGAGGACGTAATCTTGTGGATCTGATGCCAGTACCAACCGTCCCGCTTGAATCCGCAATAACCGCACTATCAAAATGGCTGCCGAAATTAGCCCACTCACTGGATAGATGAGGGGTTGCAAAACCAGCACGATGAGGCAAGGCACTACTGCACGGCGATTGACGTACACCAAAAAAGCCAGCAGCAGGACGTATAAGAAAGCGCGCGGCGTGCCTGACATCAAGTCGTCGCGCATCCACAAGCTCTGGTTGAGCATGAGGGTGCTGGTGAAAGCAGCGGCAGGCAGTGGCATGATCTGCAACGAGAGCCGAAAGCAGTAGTGAGTGCCCAGGAGTCCCAAAATGGGCGGCAAGATTTTGCTAAAGGTATATGGATGCAGGCCGAGCATCGCCGCTGTGCGATAGAGCCAGGTATAGCCAATGGGTGCATTGGCCTGGTAGTAGTCGGCCATAAAGTCATTGGGAAAGGCTCCTGGCTCTACGAACCGCAACATCCAAAAAACATGCTGACGAGCATCGTCTTGGATGACGTATGGTCCGCTAAAGGCGTTTTGCAGTGCTAAATATCCGTAATAAGTTGCGAACAGCATGCCCAGGCTGTACCAAAAGATGACCCGCGGATCTGACCAACGGGTGTCTTCAGCCATGAGGAATTTGCGTAGCGAGATGAGCATAGTGCGCACAGGTAAAGCCAGAAAACTGCCAGTCACATCAGTCGGACAACGCTAATCGTCCGCCTGCCATTCTGCCAACATGCCGTACAGACCCCAAATAGCTAAAGGGCGCAGGTAGTGGCAGGCCCGAAAGGTGCCAAAAGCAGTAATCGCTTCAGGGGTGCGGAACTGGAGGCCATAGGTATAGACTTGCTGAACGACGGCCTCGGTAATGGCAAAGGCGCGATCGCGTTGACCCATTTGAGCAAAAAAAGTAGCGAGGCCGAAGTTGATGCCGGTCCACACTTCGAGCTGGTGAGTGCCGTCAGGATCTTCTGGTGAGCCGTTGGGCAAGACGCCATTCGCTGCACCAATCGGGAGATCCGGCTGAGCGGATCGAAAGGAACCTGCCTGTGCCCCAGCAAATTTCTGTGTTTGAGGGGGGGAAGCTTGAACCGCATAGTCATTGAATTTGACAAAGCAGGCGTCGTAGATCACATCTAGGACCGATCGCACAAACTCCGCTTCCACCAAATCAGGTAAACCCAGCAGCCGTGCACAAAACTGGCCGCACAGCTGATCCGCCATCACTACGTCAGAGCCGCTACCCGTATCGAGGCGGTAGTAGCGACCATTCCACAGCTTTTTGT
>CAZLYS010000122.1:6747-9061 GCA_964563415.1 uncultured Halomicronema sp. | reverse complement strand
GCGGGCATCTTGCCCGCGATCTTAAATCCCTGATTCATCCTGCGATTCAGCAACAGCCGATTTAATTTTCACCGTCAATGCGGTTGAGCCGGTCACGGTGTAGCCTCTCTCGCTTTTAAGCAAGACGATGGTCTGCTGCCCGTTAGGGTAGATCGTCGTAGATTATCGTCGGTTGCTAAAGACAACTCGTCAGAGGAAAAAGCCAACTCCGCTGGTTCGGAGTGGGCTTTTTAAAGCGATCGCTAAGGGTTAACGACAGTCAGGTTGTGGCTTTACAATCGAGCAGTTGCGTTACCAGAGTTTGCCATTCCTCGGCCTCCACGACCCCCGTCGCGACGACCAATTTTTCAAGGGCGGCCAACCAGCACTCGTAATAGTCCCACTCGGGGTCATCTAGCTCATGGGTCGCTTCCCACTCGGCGATAGTGGCGATCAGCGTTTGGCGAAAGTCTTCCCATTCAAAATAGCCTTGCTTAGAGAGGGCGATCGCCACGCCAAAAGCCAGCTTTTCCCACTCGTGATCGAACTGCAGATGTCCATCCTGACGCGGGGGGGCCTCTTCGGGAGAGCCCATCAAACTGGTGGCGGCAAAGTGTTCAAATTTAGTAAACATGCACAGTTATGGAAAAGGATTCAGCAGAGGAGCGATACCAGCAGGCGGTGAGTCAAGGGATTAAACCTTGACCGTCGCGACGCCCATCATGGCTTCTGGGGTCAGCAGAGCGGCGAGCTCTTCCTCACTCATGCCTTCAGTTCCTTCCGGTCGCATGGGCAGCACCCACCAACGAATCTGACCGCTGGTATCCCACAGGCGTACCTCGACCGAGTCGTCCAGTTCTACCCCAAACTCTGACAGCACGACGCGTGGTTCTCGCGTCACCCGCGCCCGAAACGTTGGGTCTTTGTACCAGTACGGGGGTAGCCCCAACGTGGGCCAGGGATAACAGGAACAGAGGGTGCAGACGATGACATTGTGGACTTCGGGCGTATTTTCGGCCACCCGCATGTGCTCCCCTTCCGCCCCGGACATCCCTTCAGGAAAGTCCATCTGCTGGCAGGCAGCATTACAATCAGCGATCAGCAGCTCTTTAAATTCGGGGTCGACCCACGCTCGCGCCACCAGTTTGGCTCCGTTAAACGGCCCCATCTTGGTCTCAAAATGGCCTAGCACAGTATCGACGGTATTGCTGGTGATGACGCCCTTCTCAATCAGCAGCGATTCTAGGGCTTTGACCTTGGCAGCACTGACGGTTTCTCGGTCGGCAGGATAGCCAAATCCTGGATAGTTACTGGGCATTACACGCTCCTCTCGGCGTAAGGTTCAAAGGAATTAATTCGGTAGGAAGAATGACTTTGGCAATCGTCGGGCGATATCACCTGGGCGACCAAAGGCTCGAAGCGTCGGTAGGCCTTAACTAACGGCTAAGGTGAATCAAGCGCTCCACCTTAGCCGTCTTGCAAATACTCCAAATACACTTCAAAAACGTCGTTGTAATAGACCGACTTGGCATCCGCCAGGGAGGTCTCCCAGATGTCAGTGGCCTTGATGGCGATGCTGTAGATGGGCATCGGCGTGCCGAGGCCATCAGTGGTCTCAAAAAAGTAGGTGTAGGCCTCGTCATAGACTTTGACGATTTCTGCCACGCGACCGCGAATGTGACCAGGCAGGCGCGTGTGATCTGCGGAGACAACGTTTTTGACCCGCACGCGATCGCCCACGCTGAACATGGGAGCCGATGGCAGGGGACGCATCGGTGAATCCCCTTCAAGCAAGTACTTCACCACTTGCTCATCGATGGCCGCATCACCGCCGCTGGGCAAGGGTACTTGGGCCTTCGCCTCATCGGCTAAAATTTCCGCTGTCCGCTGGTCCAGTTCTTCCTGAGTGATATAGCCCTCTTCTACAAAGAAACCGGAGATGCCCCCCAACCACTTTTCGTAATAACGCAGCCGAAAATATTCAAATGGCTGTAGGCCTTCGGCACCCATACGCAAATGGCCCCAGGTCCAAAAACTTTTGAACTCAGTGGGCACCTGCTCGATGTCATAATCGGGTATCGACTCTCCCAGATGATTGCTAAGCGCCATCATGGCAGTGTGAATGCCAAAAATGCGCTGTTCCCACGGTTCGACAAACACCTGGGTTTCAAAATTTACGGGGTCTAAGTTTTCTAACCCCCCTAGATAGTGCTGTAGTTTCATCAGATTAGGTCACTCTCAACAAGGTTAATCAAGGTTCAAAGAAGCTCAGGTCACATCGGCATACACTGGGGCCAAACAGGTTTGGAAGCCTTGGCGCAGTTCGTCTTCGTTC
>CAZLYS010000122.1:0-6737 GCA_964563415.1 uncultured Halomicronema sp. | reverse complement strand
AGGTTGCGGCCAATAAACACCAGCTCGCTGCGACGCTGCTCACCGGGTAGCCAGGGTTTACCGGGGCGACCATCCAACGTCATGTGCACGCCTTGAAAAACAAAGCGCCGGTCGGCATTATCGACGTCCAAGATGCCTTTCATGCGAAAGATGTCGGCCCCCTTGGCCTGCACGAGCTGATAGAGCCAGCTATTAAGGTTGTCACTGTCCACAGTGCCGGTGGCGGTAATCGCGACGGAATACACCGAGTCATCATGCTCGTGAGCATCTTCCCCTAAAAATTCAGGATCAATGCTCAGCGCATTCTTGAGATCAAAGGCCTGCACACCCAGCAGTTTGTCCAGGCTGATTTCACAGTTTTGGGTGGAGTAGATGGTGGCGATCACATTAATGCCGCGCACTTTGGTTTCCAAAGCCTGGAGCTGCTCGGGCGCAATCAGATCCGTCTTGTTGAGCAACAGCACATCGGCAAACGCGACTTGCTCCTGCACCTCGTGGCTATCCCAATGGGCTTCCACGTGTTTGGCATCTACCACCGTCACCACGGCATCAAGCTGTGTTTGCCGGGCCATCACTTCATCGGTGAAAAAAGACTGGATTACCGGCGCCGGATCGGCAAGTCCCGTGGTTTCAATCACGAGATGATCGAAGGGCTCACCCTGGGCCATGAGATTGCCAATGATGCGAATGAGATCGCCACGAACGGTGCAGCAGATGCAGCCGTTATTCATCTCAAAAATTTCTTCGTCGGCATCAATCACTAACTGATGATCAATCCCAACTTCGCCAAATTCATTCACAATGACGGCAACCCGCTGACCGTGATTTTCCGTCAAGATGCGGTTCAGTAACGTGGTTTTGCCCGCCCCTAAATAGCCGGTGAGCACGGTAACTGGAACTTTTTGAATCAACGCCATGAATGTTGGAAACTCCCTGAACTAGCGGCTGAAAGTTGAACGGCTGCGAAACCTTTACCGTTCGGGCTGTAGCGACGACGTCATGGCATTGCCCCAAGCCTCGGAAAGATAGCCAAAAATGGCGCCCAAAATCATGGCGGCGATCGCAATCAACACAGGATTGTTAGGCAGTGGGGCGGTGACGGGCAGCCCAGTCACTGCAACCGTGCCCACCGTCTGCGAAAAGCCCCAAACAATCGCGGGGGTAATGCCGTGGGTAAACGGCAGTTTGGAGGCTTGCACCATGCCCGCGCTGCCAATGCCTACACAGATGGCTGCCACTAAGGGGGTGTTACCGATAAGTCCAATGGCCAAGAGCGACAACGCCGCGATGATGATGCCGGTAATATTGCAAGCGATCGATTTCACGAACCCGCGAGTGCCACCGCCGACGATAAAAAACGAAGCCCAAGCCGTAAATGTGACCCAAACGGGCACCGGAATCACCGTCGCCGTCAGGAAAACATCAACGCCGCCTAAAACGCCAATACTGATACTGTATGCTTCGGATTGTTGCACCGTAGACTCCCTCCTTCACAATGGGTTTTGCCTAAAACACTTTCAGAACTTTGCTTGGCTGCTACGAGCTCTGTGAGCTGCCTGGACAAATGTGTTTACGAAATAAAGCTGAGGATTGCCAAAAAATCGAAGATTACTGATTCAACAAACTCGGCGACCTGTTGCAGACAGCTTGTGTCAGTGAGTCAGTGAAAAAATCAGGTTCTCCAAAGAAAAATCAGAGATCTCAGACCCGCTTCAACCTGATTATTTGAACGCGATCTAACAGTCGAAAACCTTCCTGCAGAAGAAAAATCAGAGCGTTCTATGAAGGTCTAAAGACAAGGCGTTATTTCACCTTGAATATTCAAAATTTCTGATGTCTAAGATATCGTTTGTTGATTTGGTAAACCGTAGATCTCGCTACATTTTGATTGCTGAAATCTGAGGATTCTCTCTTGGATTTGCGAAATCTGTAAGTCTTGTAGCTGAACTGTCGAAATCCGATAAATCGGTAGTATGGATAGTTGCACCCCGCGATCGCCCCTAACCCCCCAACCTGATGCTGAATAGTGATTTCCCCAGTCAAGTCCTGGAAGGCTATGAAATTGACCAGCTCGATCTGAAAATTATTGAATGTTTGCAGCGCAATGGCCGTATTGCCTATAGCGATATCGCTCGATCAATTGATGCCCCAGAAGCAACGATTCGATATCGCGTCAAACGATTGCTAGACGAAGCCATTATTTCCATCAGTGCCTTTATCAATACGGGTAAAGTCAAACATGAAAATGTGGCCTATCTAGAACTGGAGGTGCATCCGTCCTTTTTAGAAACCAGCCTTAATCAGCTGATGGCGATGGAAAATATCAGCTACATTGCCTCGGTCACGGGGGAATTGAATCTCATGCTGGAATACATTTACAAAGACAATCAGGATCTCCTGGCGTTTATTAATTCCCTCAAAAGTCACCCAGAGGTGAAGCGGTTGAATTCACGCACCATTCTCAAAATTCATAAGGCGCAATATCCGGCCCGAGTGCAGCCTTGAGGGTGGCTAACGGAGAGCATGAGGCTTATGGTGTCGGTCTGATCGAGTTGGGGGCAGAACGCGAAGGGGCCTCATAAATGGCCTGGGGGTTCGCGGCCTGGGTCTGGGCATCGGTTTCAATGACGGTTTCTAAGTGACGCTGCAGGGCCAAAAATTGGGAGGCGTAGCGATCGCGAAAGGCCAGCGCGGCGATATCCACCGTTTCAATAATGCGACCCGGTTTGTCGCCAATCACGAGCAGCTTTTGCCCCAGCAAGATGGCTTCTTCGACATTGTGGGTAACCAGCACCATCGTCGTCGCGGTGTCTTGCCAAATGGTGGATAAAAATCCCTGCAGCCGCCGCCGCAGTTGAATGTCGAGAGCCGAGAAGGGCTCATCTAAGAGCAACACATCGGGTTGAACGGCAATGGAGCGGGCAATCGACACCCGCTGCTTCATCCCTCCCGAGAGCTGGTGAGGATACAGCGTGCGGGCGTGGGATAGTCCCACTTGGGCAAGCACATCGCTGACCTGGTGTTGATATTGACGCCGCTTTTTGCCTCTGACCTTAAAGCCAAAGCCAATGTTTTGCTCTACCGTCAGCCAGGGATACAGTGTGTTTTCTTGAAAGACCATGCCGATCTTGGGGGTGATGCCTTTGAGGGGCACGCCGTGAAACAGCACCTGTCCTTGAGTGGGCGCAATGAAGCCGCCCAAAAGCTGCAACAGGGTCGACTTGCCACCGCCCGACTGCCCCAAAATGGTGACAAAATCCCCCGGTGCCACATCTAGATGAATGTTTTCTAAAACGGTGGTGGCCTGCCGGCCGCTGGCAAACCCTTTCGTCAACTGTTGGCAAGAAAGAATAGGACGGGTTGAGGGAGACGACAAGGAGAGGTCATTGAGAGCCATACCTACACCTGCCACCAAAAAAACTTGCGCTGAATGAACAGCAGCAGGCGATCGACGGCAAACCCGGTGATGCCAATGATGCAGATGCCCAGCAGAATGAGATTGCTGTTGAACAGGTTGCGTCCGGTCATCACCACCGTACCCAGGCCATCCCGCAGGCCGGTCATTTCGGCGGCCAACACGGCCATCCAAGCCGCAATAAAGTTGAGTCTCAATAGGGTAAACACCCCCGGCAGCACTGCGGGAATAATCACCCAGCGCCAGCGGTTAAAACTGCCGCCGCCCAAATTTTGCGCCGTCATTAACAGCGGCTCTGGAATCCGCTTAATCTCTGCAACCGTGGCGATCGTCAGCGTAAAGAACACCCCCATAAACACAATAAACACCGCCGTCAGATTGCTGACGCCAAAGACGACGAGGGCGAGGGGCACCCAGGCAATGGGCGCGATGGGGGCCATTAACCCCAGAATCGGGAGAATAAACAGCTCTGACCACTTGGAAAGGCTGATGAGTAAGCCACAGGCAATGGAGCCGACAAAGGCGATCGCCATCCCTAGCGACACACGGATAAGCGTCACGGTGACCGATTGATAAATGGACGCCGATTGCGAGCCCAACCCCACCTTAAAGTCACTTTCAAACAACACTGGCAAAAACTGCGACGGCGGCGGCAACACCTGCGTCACTGGATTAGCTGGATTGCTGCCAGCGATTTCCCAAATGCCGACAAGCAGCCCGCACGACAGCAGCCCACAGGCGATCGCGAGCAGGGAGGGTTGCCAAGCTGGGTCACCCGGCGAAGACTGAGGCATGTTACTTCTCTAGCTCTTTGACGATAGCGGTGTCAAAAATCTCAGCGGCGGGCACATCCGACTCGATGTACTGCAGCTCCACCATCTTATCGACCACCGTTTGCACCGCCTCTAAATCGGGCGTAAACGTAATGGGAGCGGGCTGGGTCTCAAAGGCCGTGAGCAACACGTCATCCTCAACGCGGTAATAGTTACCGTCAGTCAACAGGGCGATCGCCGCGTCTGGCTCGGTGTTGATGATTTCCGCCGCACACTGCAATCCGGCAATATACGCCTCAACCACTTCGGGACGTTCGTCCAGGGTATTTTCCAGGACGCTGACGACGGTGTTTGGCGTCGTGGGAGACCAAACTTCCGCATTGTCGGTCAGCACCGTGGCCTCACCGCTAGCGACAAACTGGGTGGTGTAGGGCTTGATGTGGCTCAAAACATCCACTTCCTCAACTCGAAAGGCATCGACCATGGCCAACAGGTCATCAAAATAGACCATTTCAAAGGCCTCAGCGCTAATGCCCGCTTCCTCAAAAGCATCTACCAAAATTAGCTCTAAGGTATCACCACGCAGAGTCGCAATTTTGAGCTTAGTATCGGGATTCTCGGACACAAAAGTCACTAAATCATCGACCGACTCTACCCCATATTCATTGTTAATAATGACCTGCATCACTCCCCATCCCCCCGCAGCCGCTACCGTCTTGATCGGTACGCCACTATTAGCTGCAAAAAAAGGCAGCGTAAAGGGATTTGTACTAAAGTCAATTTGCCCCCCTGCTAAGGCAGCATTGTTATCACCTGGATTCGTAAAAAATACAGTTTCTACAGCTAGGCCATTGTCGGCAAAACAGCCTGATTCTACTCCTACGAATAACGGAGCCATATCCAACGCGACCAAATGCCCGGCCTTGACCGGAATCAGCTCCTCAGCAGCGTCACCCCCCTCAGAGGCATCGGTTGCAGATGCCTCTGAGGGGGCTTCAGTCGCTTCAGGTGTGGCACAGGCAACCCCGAGAAAAACGCTGGCAGTCAGGGGCAACAACCGTTTTAGCCACTGGGAAGTCTGGGTCATGACGCTTCACCTCAAGGAAATCAACCGAATGCGAGCCATCTACAAGGAGCGGGACGTGGTTAGACAGTAAATGACTGAAGAGGGAACCGCTGTAGTTGAAAGCACAGTTTCAGCAGAAGGGGGAATATATTATTGCTGAATCATTAGAAATTTAGATATTTCTTGCGGAATAATTAAGTTCACTTTGCTGGGCAACCAGATTTCAGTTGGTTGGATGAGCACACCGCGATCGCGAAAACTCCCATTCACGACAACTCCACAGAGTCACCTTGCGCCCCCTATAGCTCTACAGTTCCGGATTTGCAGAAGGGGGCGAATCGATCAAAATCGAGAATTGGAAATTTAGTCTTCTGTGGAAAGAGCCGATAACGACTCAAAGAGCTGCGGAGAATTGCCCACCCAGCCTAAAACACCGCCCTCTGACTGCAAAATTTGGACGGTGGCGTCATGATCTTGAGAATTGAAGGCTGCACAGCAATCCTCTAGGAGTAGACAGGAATAGCCAAGATCACTGGCATGTCGATAGGTGGCTAACACGCAGCATTGCGTCGTGACTCCGACGATCAGTAAATGAGTGATCTGGGCGATGCGCAATTTTTGATCCAGGTCAGTCGCCACAAAGCAGGAGTGAGCAGGCTTGTCTAGCTGCCATTCTTGAGGTTGAGGTTGCAGTTCATCAATTAGAGCCACGCCAGGTTCACCCCGGACTAAAAATCGCCCCATTTTGCCACGTTGACCAATGGGTGAGCCCGCATTGGCATACCGGATCTGCTTGCTAGAGGTGAGATCTGATAGGTCTGGCGCGTGACTTTCGCGGGTAAAAATGACCTGAATTTTAGTTTGCCGAGCCCAGGCAAGTAGGGTTTGAATCGAGGGAATGATGGCTCGAACTCCAGTTAAATCAAGGGCTAATTCGCTACCGTTGAAGCCATCGGGATGACAAAAATCATTTTGCATATCAATAACCAACAAAGCCGTTTTTTCCAAGGGCAAATGGAAAGGATGGCTGTACGTTTTAGCAGAAACCATAAACGCCTCGATTAATTAATTGAACTGTATCTTTATTGGTTGAAGTACGGCAACATTACGATCGCTGAGTTGGGGTTTGAGGCTAATCTTGATACAATCCTTTCAATTCACCCATGATTCTATTCAATATCGAAAGTTTGGCAGCGTATTTGTGACGTCAAAAAGCTTGGTGCGATTAACCTCATGACAGATTCTCACCACCATTCTGAAGCTGAAATTGCCTTGCGAGTAAAGGCGATCGAGTCTTTGCTGATTGAGAAAGGCATTGTGGACCCCGCCGCATTAGATGTCATCATCGAGCACTATGAACACACCGTGGGGCCGCACATTGGGGCTCAGATTGTGGCCAAGGCTTGGGTTGATGCGGATTTTAAACAGCGACTATTGGCCGACGGCACAGCGGCGATCGCTGAGTTGGGCCTGACGGGATTTT
>CAZLYS010000121.1:0-9078 GCA_964563415.1 uncultured Halomicronema sp. | reverse complement strand
CCCCACCGGTTTTGCAGCTTAAAATATCGTCACAAAGCACTGACTGTAGCCTTGCTAAATTACCGTCAATTCAAAGATTCCGCTAGGATTTCAGGTATTGGTATTGATTTCATTGATCCTGATTTGACTGACGCAGTTGCACCCAGCGATGGTCTGCTCGCTCAAAGTTTGGGGTGATCCGGGTTAAACATCTTCTACCCAGATGAATAAGGGCAGCTGGCGCAAGTTCTGACCAAATATCCCTTGGCATGATAAAACTTGCTTGTTACTGTCTCTGTGTCAGCCGCCAGAGGTGATGTGAGCCCTTTGATGTAGTTGCAAATGCAGAATTCTCAAGGCCAACCATCTTTGAAAGATGGGGAAACCAAACGGCTATCGCTCAACTCAGCAGATTATCAAAGAGAACAGCAGCTGATGCAGAACACACACCTGCTGCTGACAAATTTGGCTGAGCGAGAAAAGGCCACCGTTAGGGCGATTCTAGATAGTCTGTATGAGGTGGGTTCAGCGAACCTCATCAATAAAAAGG
Source organism: uncultured Halomicronema sp. (assembly GCA_964563415.1). Lineage (GTDB taxonomy): Bacteria > Cyanobacteriota > Cyanobacteriia > Phormidesmidales > Phormidesmidaceae > Halomicronema. Next base: position 8,549 of record CAZLYS010000121.1, on the reverse strand, counting down.
TCAGCATCAAGGTTTTGCGGGGTCCCCTCAAAGGCATCGCCTCCTTTAGCAAACCGGTGTTTCAACTCTTTGCCTGGCGATGGTTTAAGCGCAATTGTCCAGAGCTCATCACCAATTGGCTCTATCGCCAGGTGCGCTTCGGCGATCACTCGCTTCTAATGGAAACGGTAGAAGATGAGATTACGCCTATTGAGGTTTTGCCGTCACCAGAACTGCCCCCCGCTAAACCAGTACAAAATGACAGTGGGCAACAGGCGATTTCTCCCATCATCGAGAAACAAGCTCAAGAAATCCTCGCTTTGCGAAGTCGCATTACTTTATTGTCATTAGTTTTGGCGTTCTTCGTACTAATTGTTTGTTTAAAGCTGTTGGCTTAGACGTTGTTGGCTGATTAGCTCTTTAGGTCAGCCCAGCGGCTCACATCTGCCAGCAACGGGCAAAAGTTGATGGGTCAAAATCATCGTGGCTAATGCTCTCGTTTTACAAGAAATCAGGCTGCTTACTCCTTGTGGTTCTGGTATCCATTTCTACAGCTATCTGAGCCGGTAGGAACAATTTATTAACGTTCTCAGTCTCAATCTGCAGGGCCATAACCTTATAGCTTTTAGAATCCTGTGTTTACGTGTCAACTCATCTTGAGATCGCCTGTGAAGCCTTGTATTTAATGCTTGTCATCACCCAGTCCAAGCAATTCCTTTAAGGCTGTGTCAATCGCTTTGAGTAACTTTAAACCGACCAGCGCCCCCCCCACAAATTGTAAAGAAGAGATTAATCACATCCTCGAACCGCTATCTTTTATACAAATCTTGTTTATAAACTTTCGTCCTAGACTTCTATAAAAGTTCGATGAACTTGTGCATGTTTACTAGCAGATCACGGCACAGCATAGTTCCATAGCGATCAGGGAAATTGCGAGCTATTGATGTCTGGAAGATGGCAGCTCTACCCAGTTGATATCGAATTGGTTTAGGTAAAAGCTAGCATGCGAGCTCCTTTGCAATTAAGCGGATTAAGCGGATTAACCGGCTTAGCCTATTTGTTTATTAGTTCGGTTATTCCGATCCAAGCACTGGCCCAAGTGCCTTTGACTCGGGCAAATGTTGAGGCCCTATACAACCGTGTTGAGTACTTGCCCGAAACTGGCCCCGCTAGAGCCGCTACCCTGACTGACAGGCTGGCCCTAGGAGACGCGATTCGCACGCTTACAGCGGCTCGAGCAGACCTTCGATTTAACGATGGTTCCCTCGCTCGCATTGGGGAACAGGCCACATTCTGGTTTGTTCCTAACACTCGGAATTTTCGTCTTTCTAATGGAACTGCTTTGTTGCTAGTGCCTCCAGGTCGAGGCTCCAGCACCATCGAGACCCCTAATGCCATAACCGGCATACAGGGCACAGCTGTCGTCATTCGCCATATCCCCGAGTCCCCAATTGCCGTAACAAATGATGCGCCTGATGCGCCACCCAGCCTTGCTGCGTCCCCAGGGCGCACGATTGTCATGGCGCTCACCAACAATGTAGGCGGTCCGGTGACAGTGGTTTTGCCTAACGGCCAGCAAGTCAGTTTAGTTGCCGGTCAAATGGCGATCGCCACTAATGATCATCTAGAGGTGTTTGAGTTTGACTTACGTCTGTTTTACGAGACGAGTCCCTTGGTTGCCGACTTGCACTTGGATGACCCTAACTTTACGGATCCCAGTTCGCCTACGGATTCGGTTCGGCAAGAAACCCTCGACGCACTATCGCAACAAACGAATTTTGTGGGCATGTCTTGGCTCAATCCAGATTTACTAGATCGGCAAGTCAGCACCACTGCTGATCTTGATTGGCAAGTGTCTGCCAATCGTTATCAATCAGGTCTGATGACCAACTATTTAGAGGTCGCCTCCCCCCACATAACGGATCGGGAAACACGGCAGGTATCCGTTGATTTCGTTGATAGAGAACCCGTTGTGGCATCACCCATCCTGGATGCATCGACTTTTGACGCTAATGCTGAGGTATCAGGACAAAATGATTTTATCCCCGCTAACGTCGATAGTATTAGTGACATCAATGCGATTGCTCTGCCAGCGGGCGTTTTAGAACCTGTTGCAAGCCCCCCTACAGCTACCGCAACGCCGATTCTTCCGGTGATGCCAACAGCACCTGCAACCCCAGTAGAGCCAGTTAATCCTGTGATTCCAGCTGAGCCTGTTGATCCTGTGGAGCCAGTCGATCCTGTGGAGCCAGCCGTGGTTGCTGATCCCGTCGATGATGATGACCTTCCCGGCGCTGATGATGATCTAGAGAATCTAGAAAATCAAGACGATTGAGCTGCTTGGGTCGGCGTTGCCGGATCAGGCTATTAATCTTATGGAACAGTTACCTTCCCAAACTTGAGGTGGTGAATGAGTAACCGCAGCGCATACTTCAACATCACCACTGATTAGGAGTCGCGTAAGATTTCCGCGCCAGCTCATGCTGGAACTGCACGTCTCACCCTCGACTCAGGTCATGTAAGTCTGGTCAACGTCTGGAATGAATTAGAGAATCTCGCCGGGATGGGCGGCCTCTGATTCACAAAGCCGCGATCGCAGACAACAAAGCTGCGAGCGATCGTCTATTTAGAGCCAAATGAGTGACTCGGATGCTGTGGAGTACTTGACATGACGAAGTCAATAACGGACTGAGGGCAAGCCTACAAAACGTACTCGAACTCGCGGGATTGAATCAAGCAGGCCATAACAACATCATTCAAATGGATATCGAATGGAGAGTGCATCGATTGTGGGCTTGCCTCAAGTAGTTGATTTCGGCATCTATCCGCTCTTGTTTACACCGACTAGCAACGTCTGAAGCGTTATTCAACGCCTGGATACAGCTCTCCAATTAAAGATCCCGATTTTAGAGTACTCATATTCCTGGCCTCTAATCTTTTTCTTCAAACTTTCGTTTTAATTTTTCTTCTGCTAATCGATCTCGGAAATAACGCAACTCCGTTCAACACGTTTACCTTTTCTCAGACATATTTCGGAACATCAAGTAGGGCCAGGGAATTCACTAAGAAGCTTTGAAAATTACTACAAAAATACTCTGGTTTGTGCCAAAAAATCCACAAATAAAAAGGGTTTCGTTAGGCTTTGGCTAGATAGAAGCCGTTTCAGGGTTATCAATAGTCCGGACACTTTTCTAAACAAGCTCTGAAACCCTTGATTCCTCGTTAGCTGAACAGCTACGAAAAAGGCCCGGAACCCGCATTCCACTGTTGCCTTCAAAAAACTGTCTGGAGTGTTGGGTTATTTAATCTGGTGCATGTAACTAGTATCGCTCGGCGTAAGTTTGCATACCATTAGCCCTCACCCTAAATCCCTCTCCCAATTTTGGGAGAGGGACTTCAAGCTACGGCCTGCTCCCCTTCTCCCAAAACTGGGAGAAGGGGCTGGGGGATCGGTATCGAGGCTTCCGCCATGGAGTACTAGTGCATGTAACTGAATGCCTTTGGGCAGGAGAACAATATGAAACCGATGATATGGAAGCCTGAGGAAGGGGATGAAAAGTTCAATGCTTATCTAGATCATCTCAATCACGCCCCTTATGAAGTGATTATGGCAATTTTGTTAGCGGTATTTTGCCTTTTCACACTGGTGGTGATTATGGGTGTTTTTTAGAATGCCATTGTTGAAAAACTGGCTTTTCACAATTCGCTTAGGTGGCCGCAGTTGATTGCGGTTAAGAATTATTTGTAGGTAAAGGAGGAATGATGTATTTACTGCACACACCGTCTAATAGTCTGGTTGAAGTTCTCAATCCTCCAGAGCTCTGGAACCCCTTTATGAAAAAGGTGGCCGGACGTTTTCATGCGGGCGAAGAACTGCAAGAACAAGAGCTATTTACTAAATCGCACTTGGCATTTCTGTCAGGGGAAGCATTGCCCCAATGTTGGATTGATGCCAACTATCGCCATCGACTCGCTAATACCCCCCCAGCAGCCATGAACTGTCCCCCAGAAAGGGCTCCCTTTGCTCGCCACTTTGCGTATTAAGGTTTCACATCAGTAATGGGGCACAGTCTCATACTGCTGTCAGCGATCACACCAAAGGGCGTTGCTGATGTTTGGGATGAATTGAGTCGCTACCCAAGAAACGGTTGCACCAACGATAACGGAGAGCGGGCATCTTGCCCGCGATCTTAAATCCCTGATTCATCCTGCGATTCAGCAACACCCCCCAAAGATATCCGCCCGTGATTCGTGGCTGCGATCGCACCTCGATACAATACCTCTAGAGTTTGTCCCTGTTCTGGATAGGCCGCAATTCCGTACTCGACTACGGGCTGCAGTCGCACACCGCTCGGCAAAGTAATGATTTGCCGCCGCAAGACCTGCAATAGCGATGCGAGTGTATCTTCAGGGATTTTGTCAGTCACGTTGAACCCAATGATAAACTCGCCATCGCCCCAATAACCGACGGTGCTCATTTCGGGTGTCATCGCCTGAAAGCATTGCCCCCAAGACTGCAAGACAGCACACTTGGCAACCTGCCCATGTTGATGGGCGATCGCCCCTAAATCGGCCACTCGGATGATGGCTAACGACGCCAGAGTGCCATTACGCTGGGCGGTTTCGAACAATTGGGTCAACGCTTGCTTAGAGTGGAGATAGTTCGGCAAGCCAGTGACGGCATCTTGGTGCGATCGCGTTTGTAGTAAGCGATTGCGTTCCAACCGATTGAGAATGCGAGTGAGTAATTCTGGCCCCACGATAGGTTTGGCAATAAAGTCGTCAGCCCCCGCGCGGAACACCGCCTGCACCGTAGCCGCATCGCGGTGGGAGGTAATAAACAGGATGGGCAGATTTTGCCAGTCAGGAGCTGTGCGCACCGCCTGACACAGCTCAATGCCGCTGAAGCTGGGCATTTCCACATCCAGAATCAGCAAATCTGGTTGGGTCGCCTCGAGGACTTCCCAAAAGCGATCGGGCGCTTCTAATGCTGTCAGTCCTAATCCCCAAGGTTCCAGCAGGGGGCGCAGGGCTTTGTGAATCAGAGGATCATCGTCTACTACGAGAACTTGAGCGGTTAAGTTGCGAGTCTGTTGCTGCACTTGAGTCGCCTCTGCCCAGACCTGCTCTGGGGTGGCGGGTTTCATCAAGAGTCGTTGTAAACCAGCCTGAGCGATCGCCACTCGATCGATCAAGCTGTCAGTGGTGGTCAGGGCAAGGGTGGGAATGGCGGGCGTTCGATCGGTCAGCTGCTTTACAAAGGTCAGCGTGGCAGTCCAGAGCGAGGCGGCGGCAATATCAATGACAACTAGTTCTGGTGGCGACTGCTGTATGAGGGCTTCTGCTTCTGCGATCGCGCTCACCTGTTGCCAGCCATGTTGCGTTGCCTGGCCTAACGCCACCAGCCCTTCAGCTAGAGTGTGATCGGGAGAAATCAGCAGCGAATAGCTCGCTCTCGCAGTAACGGTTGTAGGTGTCTCGGCAGGAGGCAACTGCACTAACTGTACTAGCTGCTCGACCAAGGCTGGCACCGATTGCCGGTCCTCAAGTTGATTAGTTTCTAGGCGAATCTCTAAATCCCGAGCGAGGTCAGAGCCTTCGTCCAACTCAAACATCCCTAATACTCCTGCCAGCTTGTGAGCGGCTGTGGCGGCTGTGGCGAGCACCTCTGGCGTCTGGGTTTGAGTTTTAATGGCCTCGGCTGCTTGCGTCAGGGCAGTGATGCGATCGCTCATCAGGCCCTGGTATTTTTCCCACAGGTCCGCCATGGAGGCTTTAAAGGCCACCTCCACGGTCGCTGGCGAGGATGACTCACTTGCTGCAGTTACCACAGTTGGCAAAGACGGAGCCGGTGTGGAGTCAGGTGAGGCTTCGGGGATTAGCTGCGGCGTAAAGCGATAGCCAATGCCGTAGACATTATCAATCCAGTCGGCGGCACCGGCCTGCTTGAGCTTGCGGCGCAGTCCTTTGATGTGGGCTTTGACACTATCTTCCAACGGCGGATCATCAAAGCTCCACAGATGTTCAATAATGTGAGAGCGGCTAAACACCCGATTGGGACTGCGCATAAACAGTTCCAGCAGGCTGTATTCCTTGGGGGTCAGTTTCAGGAGTTTATCCCCATAGGTGACCTGGCAACTTACCGGATCGAGCTGCAAAGCTTCCGCCTGCAAAACAGTTTCTGGCGCGACTTCCCCACGACGCAGCAATGCCCGCACCCGAGCGTGCATTTCTTCCAAATTCAGCGGTTTGGTCAGGTGGTCATCGGCCCCGGCATCCAATCCCCGAATCCGTTCATCGGGGACGTCCTTCGCCGTCATCAGCAAAATGGGTGTAGCCGCACCCGCTTTGCGCAAACGGCTACAAAGTGTAATGCCGTCCAGACTGGGGAGCCCCACATCAGAAATGATCAAGTCATAGGGGGCACTCTGGGCATATTCCAATCCTTCTTGCCCGTCCGCGATCGCATCCACCACATACTGTCGCTGGGTGAGGGACTGCACTAAGCGATCGGCCAAAATTTCATCATCTTCAATCAGCAGAATTTTCATGACGCAGAAGGGGCGACGCCAAATCGTACGGGGCTTGTATCGTATCTTCAGGGTGAGGATTTTTACAGCTTTCCTCTAAATAATTTTGGTTTGTCACCATAATTTGGGTTTGTCACCTCGACCCAGATAGCCTCGGGGCTAAACTGATTTCGTCATTAGCAGGACATTGCCCGTATGATGAATGAGGGGATGGGGGACGACAATTGCTTGAGCAATGGTTTCAAAGCCATAGCGCTGGTATAGCCGCAAGGCCCCAATATTTTGCTCAAAACATAGCAGGCTAACCACTGGGAAGCCTCGCTCACGGGCTTGCTCAAACGCCAGGTCTAATAGCTGAGTGCCAATCCCTTGTTGTCGATATTGTGGGAAAACTGCTAAAGCGCAGATATACCAGGAGTTAGGCTGCTCTAAACTGTAAGGCGCTAGCACTTCCATACCGGGGAACGTTGCTTCTGCTTCAGACTCAGAGGATGGGGCCTCAGACGCTTGGTCAGGAATGGCAAAAGCCATCATCATGCCTTGAATCTGTTCTTGAGCCTGACTGTTTTGGGTGTAGGCCAGCGTGCAATTCCGATAGCTAAAATTGCCTTCACCTTCGGCATACCGCTTGGCCCCTATCTCTAGGAGAGAGAGTCCTGGAAATTCGTTTTGCTGCAAGCTCCAGATGTAGTCGCAGACACCATCAGCGGCAATCTGCATCAGCCTGGCAGCCGTTGGACAGTCTTTGACGGTTGCCGATCGCAAGGTCGTTTTTATAGACGTATTCATCGAGAGTTGATCTCCTAAAAGCAGATACAAATACACTGCAAACCCGCCACCCATGACGATATTTCGTCAATATCAGATGTAATCGTCACGTTTAAGGTTGAGAGCGCCCTAACCATCGCCCAGCAAGTTTCCCATCCAACTGGGCTGCAATGGTTCTAGGGGGTCGCCATCAATGGCGCAGGCATAAACTCGTTGATGCCGTAAAAAGCCATAAAATCGAGCCAACGCCATGGCACTTGAGTCAGGATGGTCGGGGATAGGGGCGGTGGTAGAAAGTTTCTTTTGGCGTCTGGCATCAAACAGACAACAGGCTACGTCGTCAGTACACATAGCATTTCCTTCCTCAGTACGAGAATGGCTTTTCACAGCCGTTTCTGAGCCTCGAAAAAGAGTACAGAAACAACCGTTATTTTGATCAGTAACGCTCAAAAGTGAAGAACTCGGGAGATCGACATTTAACTTGATTTCAAGCAGTCGAATTTTTTCGGAAAGATCTCCGGCCCTTCGCTTTGAGCAGTCTCGATTTTTAGGCGGCGACGTTATGAAACTCGTAGCTGAACTGATTATCCATAACGATTGGGCAGTCGAGATAGGTAATGGTGGGCACCGCTCCGTAGCGTTCTTGAATCATCAAAGCATAGTTCTCTGAATGGAAGGCTTGAGCGGCTTCACGGGTTTCCCAAAGATATATACCGCCAGCATAGGAACCATCTTCAGCGATGATGAAATACTTTCTTAGCAGGTCAGGGACTTCGGCAAACATTTCGGAGACATTCGAGAAGTCAGTCGCGATCGCATCACGAGTTTGAAAGGGAGAGAGCGAAAATTTAACGAATACGGTAATCATAATGGGGGCTCCTGAGACTATGGGTTATCTCAACCAGCCTTGGCTCAGCCCCGCGATCGCTCAGACAATCGCCAGGTGGCTGTGTAATTAGCTCCGGCTGGATGTGTATAAGATGAACTGTAAGCAGCAATCGAGAACATGTCGGGAAGCCTTTTAGAAAGAACTCCCTCAGATTTTCTCTAATGAAAGAAAGCACCACCTCCCAACAATTGTGGCTGTAGTGAATTGCTTACCCATCGACTCCGCAAAGACTGGGTGAGAGCGAGCCTGCCATCGAATTCCGATTTCTGGGCTGATGCAGAAAAAGTCTCTGCTCGGTACATGGCTATGGGAAAAAATTCAGGGCTATTTCATTCTAGAAGCGGGGTGGAGAGGGCCTAAGCACTATTTGCAGAGTCGTTCTG
>CAZLYS010000120.1:0-9122 GCA_964563415.1 uncultured Halomicronema sp. | reverse complement strand
CATGTCAGGACTCACATCATTGACCTTATAATCTTTTATCTGGCCTTTGGTTTCCGGATTGCTCTGACGCCAGACTTTCAGAGTTAAATTCATATGTTCAGCCATAATAATTTCTTTTTTGAGGGTTACTTGTAACTTCTGGTTTTTAGCTCCACAAATTCGAACTCCAGCTCCTCCTTATGCATCTTCTCATCCTTATTAGCTCCCTGATATTCCCAAGCCGCTGCATAGGCAAAGTCCTGGTCATTACGAAGGGCTTCTCCTTCCGGGGTCTGGTGTTCTTCTCTCAGGTGGCATCCGCATGACTCTTCTCTCTGAAGGGCATCATCTACCATCAGTTCTCCTAATTCCATGAAGTCAGCTACTCTCCAGGCTTTCTGTAGCTCTGGATTGTACTCATTATCACTTCCAGGAACAGTTACATTCTCCCAGAAATCTGCTCTCAGGTCCTGAATCATTTTCTTGGCTTTCTTCAGACCTTCAGAGTTACGTGTGATACCGCAGTAATCCCACATGATTTTTCCTAGCTGCTGGTGGAAAGTATCCACAGATCTTGGGTCGCTACCCTTGATGTTAAGCAACTTGGAGGTCTCTTCATTCACAGCCTGTGCTGATTCCTCAAAGGCTGGGTGCTCAGTAGTGATGTGATCATTCAGGGGCTGAGAAGCCAGGTAATCTCCTATGGTGAATGGAATTACAAAGTATCCATCTGCCAGTCCCTGCATAAGAGCGGAAGCTCCTAGTCTGTTGGCTCCGTGGTCTGAGAAGTTAGCTTCTCCCAGACAGTAAAGTCCCGGAATGTTAGTCATCAGGTTATAGTCTACCCAAAGCCCACCCATGGTGTAGTGAACAGCAGGGAAGATTCTCATAGGGGTAGAGTAGGGGTCATCATCCGTGATTCTCTGGTACATCTCAAAGAGGTTGCCATACTTAGCTTCCACAGTCTCTTTGCCCATTCTGTTAATGGCATCCCTGAAGTCCAGGTAAACGGCATTTCCGTTTTGGGTAACACTTCTTCCTTCATCTGTTACGATCTTGGCGTTTCTGGAAGCCACATCACGTGGTACCAGGTTACCGAAGGAAGGATATTTTCTCTCCAGATAGTAATCTCTCTCGTCTTCTGGAATCTCATTAGCAGCTCTAAAGTCGCCCTGTTTCTTAGGTACCCAAACACGTCCGTCATTACGCAAACTCTCACTCATGAGGGTCAGCTTGGACTGGTAGTGTCCACTCACCGGAATACAGGTAGGGTGGATCTGTACGTAAGCAGGGTTGGAGAATAGGGCTCCTTTTCTGTGTGCTCTCCAGGCTGCAGAAGTATTGGAGTTCATGGCGTTGGTAGAGAGGAAATATACGTTTCCATATCCACCGCTGGCCAGGATAACGGCATCTGCCGCATGCTTTTCTACTTCTCCTGTAAGTAGGTTCTTACAGATAACTCCTTTTGCGTGCCCATCTACGAGGACTACATCCAGCATTTCTCTTCTGGTCAGAGACTCCACCTTACCCAGGCCTATCTGACGGCTGAGGGCACTGTAGGCTCCCAGTAGAAGCTGCTGTCCTGTCTGTCCTCTGGCGTAGAAGGTTCTGGACACCTGCGCACCCCCGAAAGAGCGGTTATCCAGGTACCCACCATACTCACGTGCAAAAGGCACTCCCTGCGCTACACACTGGTCTATGATGTTGACACTCACCTGAGCCAAACGATATACGTTAGCCTCTCTGGATCTGTAGTCTCCACCTTTGATGGTGTCATAGAACAGACGGTAGACACTGTCGCCATCATTTTGGTAGTTCTTGGCAGCATTAATCCCACCCTGAGCAGCGATACTGTGCGCTCTTCTGGGACTATCCTGGAAACAAAGAGTAGTAACCTGGTAGCCAAGTTCTGCCAGAGAAGCAGCGGCAGAAGCACCTGCCAGACCGGTCCCTACTACGATGACTTTGAATTTTCTTTTGTTAGCCGGGTTAACCAGCTTGATGTTGAATTTATGATTATCCCATTTTTCGGCTAGTGGGCCTTGGGGTGTTTTAGAATCAAGTTTCATTGTCTATGTTCTTTTTAGTTCATCAAGAATAAGTAAACCGGCATAGCAGCAAATACCAGGGGAACTACAAATGAAATGATAGCTCCTGCGGTCTTCACAATTGGGGTATATTTTTTATGTACCAGACCAAGAGATCTGAAGGCACTTTGGAATCCGTGGTTAAGGTGCATGGCTAGTAACACCATGGCGATGACATAAAAGAGGGAGATGTACCACTGACCAAAAGAGTACTTGGTAACTTCATACATGGAGATTCCTCTAACTTCATCTACTCCAGCACCCTTTAAGAGTTGATAGGTCTCTCTGGTTAAGTAATCACCCTGAGATACGGCTACCAGTCCGAAATCATCCTGAACGGCTGTAACTTCCGTTACTTTCCAGCTTTCCAGGTAAGCCCTTTCCAGGCTAATCATATCGCCGTCCCCGAAGTGATAGTAGCCCCAAAACATAATTAGGTGAATCACCAGGAAGATTAGAATGACAGTTCCGGTCCAGCCCATATTTCTGGAAAACCAGCTGCTACTTTCATTCTGATTGCCAGTGTAAGCATACTTTACTGGACGGGCACTATTATTCTGGCGTGATACTATGGCAGCATAAATGATGTGAAAAATAAATCCGGCAAATAAGACCCACTCAAGTACCTTGATAACAGGATTAGTGGTCATGAATTTTGTGTACTGGTTGAAGGAAAGACCTGCATCAGCTTTAAAAAGTAACAGGTTCCCACTCATGTGTACAAACAGAAATGAAACTAAAAAGAGGCCTGTCAGCCCCATCACAAGTTTCCTTCCTATTGAGTTTGAAAAAACGGTAGTTGCAGAGCTCATCTTTATTCTTAAGCGTTAAGATAATCTTTCAAAAATATTTCGGATGACATCCAATGTCAAGCGACTTTTTACCTAATACTCTGTTTAGAATAGTTCTACGAAAATTAAAACCTCTACATATATAAATTGTTTAATGTATTTCCGAATAATTTAACCAAAAATAAGCTGGCAGACATTCTACCAGCTTACTTTCTGAGTCAATTCTCGATCCTAATTCTTTTGATAAATCCTTGATGTTTTTCTGTACCCGGCAAGATTCAGGAACCAGTCATTATAGATGTCTCCTCCAGACTGGGCCCAACTTGAAAACTTCTCATGGGCTACATTTACAGCCTCTTTCTCCATGGGATAATCAAAAGAGGTAGGAATGTTTATGGCCCATGGTAAATGTGTGGAAGTTTTGTAGTACCTGCCTATACCCGAGTCGGAGTCATCATCCTCAGTTCCCAAGATACTCATGTCTGCCAGGTCAGTCGGAGCTTTGTTGGGAAGATGTACCTCCAGGCCTCTGTTCATGCCTTTTATCAGGAAAGGGTTATAGGGAGGGTATCCCACATTCTTGGCTACTTCATTATTCTCAAGTTCTATTTCTACAATAATGGTATCAGGCTGGATGTATGGGTCTGTATGGACGGTATTTACAAAGGTTCCGGGCGAAGGCATGATAGCATCTCCATTATCAAAAACTATGATGGTAGCTTTTGACTGGCCAGCCTCTGTTCCATTAGCATTTAGCGTGAGGTAGTTCTCACTATGAGAATAGCCTGTTACACTCTTTATTTTAGAGGAACCTAGCTCCAATTGAAAACCAAACCCATTCTTGAGCCCTGCTCCCATGGCCTGCAGTACAAACTCACACCTGATTTTGCCTACTTTATTATTGCTGGCTCTATACTCCGCTATGTTGTAGTCCACCACCAGATCATTCATGTCATAATCACCAGCATTAGGCCATAGGTCCTCGAAAGCAAGCGTTCCGTAACTACCTTCTCCAGGAGTGTAGGTGACATAGGGATATTCTGGTTCGCTACTTCCTCCACCGCCCTGTGTAGGGGGGACTATTCCATTGGTGTTCACTGCTTCAAAAGGATTCATGGTGATCAGGAAAATGGCATCATTAAAGTCATTATCTCCACCCGGTCTATCTATGTCCTCAAACCCTAGAATAAGCCTTTCTCCAGGTTCATCCAGCAAAAGGACTGTATGGCTGCGGTACTCCTCGGCAGTAAAATCATTAAACTGGGAAGTAGACAGCTTTAGCGATTCCTTCTCTGGCTGTTCCACTATTTTCTTACTGTTGCTCCAGGCGTCCGGAACCAGAAACCAACCTATACTGGTTCCAGCTTCGAAGGTGCCAAGAGAAACCTTATCTCCAGTTTGTAAATGACCCCCGCTTCCTTGAAAGGAAACATTAGGAAATACAATGAATAGTGAATCTATGTCATCTACTGAGGAGGGGGGAGAGTTGGTTGGATAAGAGTAGTAGCCAAAGGAATTTCTATAGCCGGCCCCCTCATGCACAAAACTCACCCATACCTCTGCATCCTCTATCAGGTTTAGGTTGGTGGTGGCTCCTTCTGTAATGTATTGGGGGTTATAGGTAGGTACGGGTTGCCCTTCAGGAAGACCTGTATTGATCAGGTTAAGAATAGATTGATCCACCACTTCAGGGGTAGGCTCCAGATAGTCTGGTTTTCCCTGACTGTTGTAAGATCCCATATAATGGAAGGTGTAGTCGTTAGTAGCGCCAACAATGTTGGTAGTTGGAGTCGACTTTTTATGGGTATATGAATCTTTGGAGGGTATGCTAAGCAAAGAAGGAGGGAGGTCTTCACCTTTAGTCAGTCCAAGGGTGATTTCCTTGTTCTTCGCGTCAATAGGAACCCACAATTTGTTAGGGAGGCCAGGGAAAGTTGTTTCTATTAGCAGATGGTCCAGGTGAGCGGCGGCCCTGTACTCGAACTCAAATTTTCTTTCTTCATTGATAAGACCACTCGCCAGGAGCTTTTTCTCATCATCTTCATAGCTGTAAATGTTTACAGGGACATTTTTCAAAAGTTGGTTCTGGTTATCTACCGCGCTGAAATCCCATTGGATGGTTTCATACATCTCAAAGTTGAACTGGTCAGGGATGACTAATTGACTGATGCCTTTTTCTTCAGTTATTTCTGTAGAGATACCTTCTTCTGGGATTTCAAATGGATCACAGGAAAACAGGCAAAGGAGAAGTAGAGCTATGAAGGCTGGGCGCTTGGGAAACATCATTCTGGAAATATGACTGGTAAACATATTGTTGCTTTAACTACTTCCTAATTTAGTGGAGGGAAGTAGCTGAGCTGACTGGATTTCGATAAAGGGAACCAAAAAGAGGGTTAAAGTATTTAAGGGTAGGATTAGGTACCTCAGAAGTATCTTTTCAGAACACATGTCTGACTATTCTTTCTCATCTGTGGAAGAATACTTGAGCCTTATTTGTTATTCGATGAGGCTTGAAATAAATTTGACCTTTTACATCTCCATAATTGGAAAAACTCGTATACATAAATCATTCTTAAGAAGAAAAATCACTAGTATATATGGCTAATACAAAATATGATTTAACAGTTATCGGCTCAGGACCTGGTGGGTATACAGCAGCTATCCGTGGTGCTCAATTAGGCATGAAAACGGCTATCATTGAGAAAGACCCCACTCTGGGAGGTACCTGCCTGAATGTGGGATGTATTCCTTCAAAAGCCCTATTAGATTCTTCCGAGCATTTCTATGCTGCCAAGCACCAGTTTGAAGAGCATGGCATTAAAGTGGGAAGTCTGAAAGTGGACCTGGAGCAGATGATCAATAGAAAGAGGGAAGTAGTTTCTCAAACTACAGGTGGAGTAGCTTTCCTGATGAAGAAGAATAAGATAGATGTGTACAACGGAATAGGGAGCTTTATAGATAAGAATACCCTGAAGGTGGAGAAAGAAGATGGAAGCTCTGAGCAAATCCAGTCAGACAAAGTCATCATTGCTACAGGATCAGAGGCCTTTGTCCTTCCTGGTATGGAAATAGACGGGAAAAATCTCATCACTTCTACGGAAGCCTTAGAAATGACTACGTTACCTAAGCACATGATTGTGATAGGTGGAGGAGTGATTGCTTCTGAGCTGGCTTCGGTCTTTGGTAGACTGGGTTCCAAGATTACTGTACTGGAAATGGCTGACAGACTAATTCCAGGTATGGATTCTGCCCTTGGGAAAGAACTGGCCAAGGTCCTAAAGAAAGAGCTGGATTACACGGTTCACTTTAACCACAAAGTAAGTGGTGCTAAAGTGAGCAGAAACAAGGTAACAGTAACAGCTGAAAATAAAGCGGGAGAAACGGTAGAGTTTAAAGGAGATGTGTGTCTGGTAGCGGTTGGAAGAAGACCTTATACAGATAAGCTGGGACTGGAAAACATAGGCATAGAAACTGACAGAGGCAGAATCCCGGTAAACGGTCATTTGGAAACCTCTGTACCCGGAGTATATGCCATAGGTGATGTGGTCAGAGGAGCCATGCTCGCACACAAAGCGTCTGAAGAAGGGGTCTTTGCAGTAGAAGTAATGGCTGGTCAGCATCCGCACATTAACTATAAGGCTATTCCTAACGTAGTGTATACCTGGCCGGAAGTAGCAGGAGTAGGATACACAGAGGATGAACTGAAAGCAGATAAAATCCCTTATAAGTCTGGTAGCTTCCCATTCAAGGCTTCTGGTAGAGCCAGAGCCAGCATGGATACAGCCGGTTTTGTGAAGATTCTTTCTCATAAAGAGACAGACGAACTACTGGGTATGCATATCATAGGCCCAAGAGCGGCGGATATGATTAATGAAGGAGTGATGGGACTGGAGTTCAGAGCCTCAGCTGAGGACATAGGTGTATTCTCTCATCCTCATCCTACCTTCTCAGAAGCTATTAAAGAAGCAGCCCTGGGAGCTACTGGCAACAGGATGCTAAACATATAGGTGCTATGGAGAATGAGATATCCGTCTCATTCTCCTTTTGCATAATTCAGAAAGAATAACAAATTCTGCTCTATACACTTATTCAGTATACATGGCTGACAAGGAAAAGACTTCGGGAAAAGGAATAGATACCAAACTGGTCAAAAGACTGTTGACCTATGTGAAGCCTTACAGGAAGTACTTCTTCCTGGCACTCACACTCACCATTTCCCTGGCCATTCTTTCCCCTTTGAGGCCGTACTTGATCGCTTTTATTCTGGATAACCCCGTAGCCAATGGAGACATAGGCCAACTACAGTTTTGGGTGAGCCTGATTCTGGGATTGCTGGTAGTGGAAGCCTTCATCATGTATGGAAATACCTTCCTAACTAACTGGCTGGGGCAAAGCATCATCAAGGATATCAGAAATCAGGTTTTTCAGCATATACTGAGACTGAGGCTACAGTTTTTTGACAGGACGCCCATAGGGACCCTTCAAACCAGAACCATCAGTGATGTGGAGACCTTGAATGATGTCTTTACTTCAGGTCTAGTTAGGATTCTGGGAGACCTGCTTCAGCTAGTAGCCATCTTTGTCATGATGATGATCACCAGCTGGCAAATGACGTTGGTGGTACTGATCACCATCCCTTTACTTCTCTATGCCACTTATATCTTCAAGAATAAGGTAAAAGCTTCTTTCCAAAGAGTTCGTTCTGCTGTAAGTGAGATGAATGCTTTCATGCAGGAGCATATCACGGGTATGCAGATCGTGCACATCTTTCATAGGGAGGAGAAAGAGCTAGCCCGTTTTGATAAGATTAATAGAAAGCTCAGGAAGGCAAACCTGAATTCGGTTCTATACTATAGTGTATTCTTCCCTGCAGTGGAGATCATTAGTGCATTGGGATTAGCCATTCTGGTTTGGTATGGTGCCAATGCCGTGGTAAGTGTAGAAAATGACATCACCTTTGGGGTATTGGTGGCTTTCATCATGTACATACAGATGTTCTTTCGACCCCTCAGAATGCTGGCAGACCAGTTTAACACGCTTCAGTTGGGGATGGTGAGTGGAGAGAGAATTTTCAAAATTCTGGATACAGATGAGTTCATCCCTAATGAAGGCCTGAAGGCTTCTCTAAATGGGCTTCATGGTCCTGAGAATATACATATCAGGTTTAAGGATGTATCCTTTGCCTATAAAGAGCCTGAGTGGGTATTACAGAATGTAGACTTTGAAGTAAATCCCGGAGAAAAAATAGCCTTAGTAGGGGCGACAGGATCAGGAAAAACCACCATTATCAACCTGCTGAGTAGATTCTATGATATACAGAAAGGAGAGATCCTGCTTAATGGAGAAGACATACGCTCTTATAGCCTGGATTACTTGAGAGGACTCACTGGTGTGGTCCTACAGGATGTATTCCTATTCTCCGGAAGTATTTATGATAATATCACCCTGAATAATCCTGATGTTCCACTGGAAAAGGTAATAGAATCTGCCAAGCAGGTAGGAGCACATGACTTTATCCAGAATCTGCCAGATCAGTATCACTATAATGTGCGGGAAAGAGGAGCTACACTTTCCTTAGGCCAAAGACAGCTGATAGCCTTTGCAAGGGTGATGACTTACAACCCAAGCATACTGGTACTGGATGAGGCTACGGCCAATATAGACACGGAATCTGAGGAAATCATTCAGCAGGCCATAGATACAGTCATGGCTGGGAGAACCTCACTGATAATCGCTCACCGTTTGTCTACCATCCAAAAGGCTGATAAGATCATCGTCCTTCAAAAGGGCAAGATCATTGAAAATGGTTCTCATCAGGAACTGTTGAGACAGGAAGGAGCCTACTTTGATCTACACCAGAAGCAGTTTGCAGTCAATTGATAGGACGTTATTCAAAAAATAAATCGAAAAGGCTATGGAATTAACCCGTAGCCTTTTCCTTTTTTAGCAGTTTATACTGGCTAAGTCAGCTAATTAGCCTATGAAATCCTATCGAAAAGGAGATTTTCTCATTTCTGTAATGTTAATGTTTCTTAACATTCTCCAGTAGAATAGCCCTCTATTTCCTGCATTGGAACACGCTTATTGAAAAATCGAACACGCTTGATCAAAGCGGCTTGTCTAACGTATCCTTTTCCCCCTGAGGTAGTATACTTAAGTGTAATCAATTAGAAATTAAGAACAGAATATACAACCCAGTCCTTGCGAAAAAAATAGTTTGTGGTTTTCCGAATCGTTCTTTTTAGCCAGGTCAGCATTTAGTGAT
>CAZLYS010000119.1:0-9134 GCA_964563415.1 uncultured Halomicronema sp. | reverse complement strand
CGACAGCGGGGGATCGACCATCGGCGCTGAGTTCTAGAGATGTGTATAAGCGGCATCATCCCAGTGGGAGAGGGCTAGGGAGAGGGGCTTGACCTGTAAGGGTTTGAAGAAAGTCGCACATTACGTGATTAGGTGCAGATGGGGTTGAGCACGATGGCCAAGGCCAAAAAGTCTGATAAGGTGCCTAAGGCAATGCAGGAGATGTTTGATCGCATCACCGCAATTACCGATAATTTTTCTGCCCAGCACCTCAACGCTGAATATGCCACCTTGATTCGCCAGGCAACCGCAGCCCTCTGCCGCAAGCGACCTTCCCCCCTCAAAAGCGGCCGCGATCGCAGTTGGGCCTGCGGTATTAGTCACGCGATCGGCATGGCCAATTTTTTGTTTGATCCCTCCCAAGACCCACACATTAGCGCCAGTGAGTTGTATGCCTGGTTTGGCGTTAGCAGCAGCACGGGTCAGGGTAAATCCAAGCAAGTCCGCAATCTGCTCGATATTGGGCAACTCGATCCAGAATGGTCCCTGCCCAGCAAACTCGGCGATAATCCACTGGCGTGGTTAATTTCCGTCAATGGTCTAATTCTCGATGCCCGCTCCGCACCTCCCCAGGTTCAGGAACAACTCGCTGCGGCAGGCCTCATTCCCTATGTGCCTGATCTGCCTGATGTAGACGGTAACCCGCTGTTAGCCATCGCTGAAGCTGCCGACTCAGCATCCAGGTCAACCCGCAAGCCGAAAAAGGCAATTAAAAGAGCCAGTGATGCCCTCTATATCCTTGAGGTGAATTTGGTGGATGGCCCGCTCACGGAAAGCTTTGTGCGCAAAAATCCCCGGATTGCCCGGACGATTCAAATCAAAGGAGCCCAAACCCTAAAAACACTCCACAGGAGCATTTTTCAAGCGTTCAATCGCGAAGAAGAGCATCTGTATGAATTCCAAGTCGGCGGCGACGGGCCTGATGATCCAGACTGTCAGCGCTATGGGCCGAACATCGAAATCAATTCTGATCTCACAGGAGATGTCGCCAAAACATCCTTGAATGCGCTTAACCTGGTACCCGGTGAAATGTTCGGCTATACCTTTGATTTTGGGGACGACTGGTGGCATGTCTTGGAAGTCAAGGCAATTGATGACCAAGCGCCTCGGGGCAAGTACCCCAGAATCACTGACCGAGTCGGCCCAAGCCCACCCCAGTACGCTGATTTTGACTAATCAATAGCCCTCTTGCAGCGATCGGAAAGAGTTAAGAAGTAAATGCGATTAAGCCGCCCGCGATCGCCCCTCTACGAACACAGGCGTAAAATCTGATCGGCCATGGCTAGGCTCTCTTGATAGAGCACGTCTTCGCCCCAACGCTGAAGTTGCTGACCCAAAATCAAATCGGCTCGCTGGTCAGAGATGGCACTCACCTCTTCGACTCGGCAGGATTGGGCACCGCCACCGGCTTCCATGCGCATACATCCAGTGGTCTCTGAACAGAGAATCGTGCAGCAATCAGCATCTTGATTGTCGGAGGTGAGACGAATGCCCACCAAATCGCCAATTACTTCGCCCACATCCGCTACGGGAATAGCGGCCAGTTCTGCCTCAATCTCGCGTTTACCCGAGCTATTTTGCAAGTAGATCTTACGAATGCCGTAGTCGCCGCCTTCGTCAACGTAGCGCACAGGGGTCCAATCTAGTCTGCTGGCTAGCCAGCCAAGAAACATGAGGGCCTGGGCTGCATTTCCCGGTTCGTGGTCAATGCTGACGTGATCAATTTCGGCTAGAGCATCGCGCCGCTCCGGGGGATCAAACGCTTCGGCAGTGAGTTCCTGCCAGGGAAAGAGACGATGCCAATTGAGGTCGGCGATATATTTGCCCGTTTCAGTGATTTCTTGAATCTTATTGAGCTCGGACTCTGCTTCGCTGAAGTAGCTAGAGTCCACAATCAGACAGTTACTCGTTTCGGAAAGCTGGCTAAACAGCGTTTGCTCTGGGTTCGGGGTCGCCTTCCACCATACAAATTTGGGCAAATCGCCAATCATTAACGAAGCCACGACACCTGAGACCTGATCAAGAGCAGCTTTAGAGCCGCGTAAGGTAATGTATTCGCAACAAACTAGGTTACTGACGTTGCGTTGTTGCACGGGGCAATAAGCCGATACTTGGGCCGTTATCGTGTCATCGCCATCCAGGGTCGGGCAGAGGGTAATGACCCGGCAAGGATTCTGATCCGCGATCGCCTCACTCAAGTTGAAACCCCGTAAATCGGGATTTGTGAACACTTTTTGGCTCTCTGGCAAAGCGGCATATTCTTGACGTAATCGGGCTAGCGTCACTTCATCTACGCGTCCGGTCACCCTAAGACCATAGGCGATCTGTGCTTGTCGAATGGCCTCCCGAGTTTTCGGGCCATGCATACTGTCAATCGGCTCCCGGTAAAAAGTCAGCGCCGCCAGCAACTGCTGAAACTCTTCGGGCTCATAAACCACAATGCTAAAGGTACTTGCCCGCGTCGCGACTGGAGCAGTCGCCCCATCGTTCTGAGCCCGCCAAATATTACGGAGTTCGCTCTCAATTTCCTCGAGAGAAATGCCTTTCGGTTTTTGTAGCGCAACAAGAGGAGTGGTGGTCATATCAGCTTGAGTGATGAGGGACAGATTCGAGCCAGTCGTCCAAGTCGTGAGTCAAAACAAGTCAAAATCCGAGGGGCCAGGCGCGAGCCTATGCTACCGAATTTCGCCCAAAGTCGGGAGAACTTAAGGATGATACTAGAGTCGGCGCCAGCGGCGACCATGACAGTTCAGCAGCAGTTCCGACTCCACTGGCCCCCAGGTACCGGCTTCATACATCGGAATCGCATCCGGATCAGCTGGCGCATCCCAGACCTCCAGCAGTGGCGTGAGCATGCGCCAAGAGGCTTCGACTTCATCGCCGCGCGTAAACAGCGTTTGGTCGCCCAACATGCAATCTACTAACAAGCGACCATAGGCTTCTGTACTCGGTTTACCAAACGCCGCGTCATAGCGAAAATCCATGGCCACCGATCGCGTCCGTAACGAATTGCCTGGCGCTTTTACCTCAAAGCGCATGGCAATGCCCTCGTCGGGCTGAATGCGCAGCGCCAACACATTGTGGCTCAACTGCTTAGCTGCCGACTGAAACATCATGTACGGCACTTCTTTAAAATGTATGGAAATCTCCGATACTTTTTTCGGCATGCGCTTACCGGTTCGCATGTAGAAGGGCACGCCTTTCCAGCGCCAGTTATCGATCATCAGTTTCAGCGCGGCATAGGTGGGGGTCGTTGAGGTTTCACTCGCACCCTCTTCTGACCGATAGCCAGGGACCTGCGCGCCCTTCATCCAGCCAGGGGCGTATTGGCCTCGCACTGCACACTTTGAGAGATCTTCTAAATCAGCCAGGTGAGTCGCTTGCAACACCTTCACCTTTTCACTGCGGATGCTATCGGCATCCAGTGAATTTGGGGCTTCCATCGCTGTTAGACAAAATAGCTGCATGAGATGGTTTTGCACCATATCTCGCAGCGCCCCAGACGTTTCGTAATAGCCGGCCCGGCCTTCTAAACCGACGGTTTCCGCCACGGTAATTTGCACATGATCCACAAACTGTCGGTTCCAAAGCGGCTCAAAAATTGCATTAGCAAACCGGAAAACCATCAGGTTTTGCACGGTCTCTTTGCCGAGGTAGTGGTCAATCCGATAGACCTGCTCTTCTTTGCAAACGTCTTGCACCACGCGGTTGAGTACGCGGGCCGAGCCAATATCTTTGCCAAAGGGCTTTTCGATCACCAGGCGTTGCTTAGTCGGATCAATCAGCATTCCGGCTGCCCCCAACTGCCTGGTGGCTTCGCCAAAAAAGCGTGGCGCGACCGAGAGATAAAATACCCGATTGCCGCGAGTGCCCCGGCTTTCGTCTAGTTCAGCCAAAAACGCTTTCAAGCGTTGATAACTTTCGGGCTTGTCGATGTTCGCCGGACAGTAGTACAGTCCTTTGGCAAAATTGTTCCAAACGGCTTCGTTACCCAGACCGCCTCCAAATTCTTCCACCCCTTCTCGCAGGTGCTCGCGAAAAAAGTCATGGCTCCATTCGCGGCGAGCGACCCCCACAATGGTCATCTCCGGGGGGAGGCGGCGATCTAGCTTCATTTGATAGAGGGCAGGCACCAACTTGCGCTGGGTCAAATCGCCAGAAGCACCAAAGATGACCAAAATCTGCGGATCAGGAATACGGTCTTGCTGTAAGCCAACGCGCAAGGGGTTTTCGAGCAGACTAACCATAGGACGTTATCCAGGGCTAAGTGAACAGAGACTAATCGAACTGGACTGATATCGCTCGGATATATCGGCTGACTGACAAGGCGGGAGTTAGTCGAGGCAATGCTTAGGAAGCCGCGATCGCCGCTTCTTCGCGCAGACGCTCTTGAATGAATGACTCTACTAACTGCACATCTTCGGTACTGCCAATGACTAAGGGCGTACGTTGATGCAGTTCTGAGGGCACCACGTCTAACAAACGCTCGGTGCCGGTGCTCGCTCGTCCACCAGCTTGCTCAATCAAAAAGGCTAAGGGCGCAGTCTCATAAAGCAGTCTTAGCTTGCCTTCAGGCTTTTTCACCGTACCCGGATACAAAAAGACCCCTCCTTGCATCAAAATCCGATGAAAATCACCCACTAAGGCCCCGCTATAGCGGGACGAATATCCCTCATGGCGGTGGACATAGCGGGTGAAATCGCGAATGGACTCTTCCCACTGCCAGAAGTTACCCTCGTTCACACTGTAGGTGGGGCCGTGCTGAGGAACTTGGATATT
This sequence comes from uncultured Halomicronema sp., assembly GCA_964563415.1. Taxonomy (GTDB): domain Bacteria; phylum Cyanobacteriota; class Cyanobacteriia; order Phormidesmidales; family Phormidesmidaceae; genus Halomicronema. The sequence goes on along the minus strand of CAZLYS010000119.1, from coordinate 4,316 downwards.
TTCTGCCGTCAGAATGAACTCGCCCAGACTGGGATCTAAGGTAAAAGAATGCACCCCATTGCCGATCGAATACACCAGCACCGTGGTGGGACCATAGAGAATGTAGCCCGCCGCGAGCTGGTCGCGACCATGGGTCAGTAGATCGGCAGCTGAGTGATCGAGGTCATCATCAGTTTGCCGACGGATGGCAAAGATCGAGCCCACATTCAGATTAATATCGACATTAGAGGACCCGTCAATCGGGTCGTAAAGCAGCGTATAACGACCAATGGGGCAATTTTCGGGAATGTAGTAAGGCTTATCCATCTCTTCAGAGGCGAGCCGACAGACCAGCCCGCTCTGCTTAAAGACCGAGATAAACACGTCGTTGGCAAAGACGTCCATCTTCTTAACATCTTCCCCTTGGACGTTGGTTTTGCCCGTGAAGCCCAAGGTGTCAGCCACCAGCCCCGCCCGCGATAGATGTCGCGAAATCAGCTTGCCCGCCAGCGCAATCCGATTCATTAGGGCGCTGAGGTCTTGGGCTTCTGGCCCAAAGCTTTGTAACTGCTGCAGCACATGACGCGACAGAGTGGTGCAGTCACGATCTAGCGTGTGCTCTGAAGACGGTTGATAGCTTTCAACCATGCAGGTCTCCTATGAAGACATCAATGATTAAAGAGTTGCTAGCTACCTATCCCTGCCGATAGCGATCGCAAAAATCATTGCAGGACGTCGCAGTTAGTCTCTACGCTTCATAGTAAAAAGGTTGCCGCTAAAGCTGGGAAGTCTTTATACCAGCTAAAGATTAGCCTATGCATAGAATTGATTTGGCGGTAGTGATTACGGTCGATATACCCCTCAATGTGACAGTATTAGTAACTTTGAACTCGTCAAACTGCGCGAAATATTTACATCAATTCGCAGTTCGATAAACCGGAGAGATTAAGAGAGCGGCGAAGCCACCTGGCCGTTGTCGACCCGGCGACGGTGCGGCTAAACAACAACTTTCAATAAAACTGCCGCGAAATTACCGGCTCCCGAGACCGTGTTTCCTTAAACTTGTTTGAAGTGAACCTCATAACATTCACGGCATTGCACAGGAAGACTGATATGGATGAACTTGCACTTTGGCAGCGTTATCAAGACTGGCTGTATCGTCACGAAGAGCTCGGCCTCTATCTCGATATCAGCCGCATTCGTTTTGATGACGCATTTGTTGAACAAATGCAGCCTAAGTTTGCCAAAGCCTTTGAGGAGATGGCGGCGCTAGAACAAGGGGCGATCGCCAATCCAGACGAAAATCGCATGGTTGGTCATTACTGGTTACGAGATCCTGACCGAGCTCCCTCTGCTGCCCTGAAGCAAGACATCCTCTCAACGATTCAAGACATCAAAGCTTTCACTCAACAGGTGCATACCGGGGCGCTGCACCCTCCTGGACAAGAGAAATTTACTGATCTGCTGTGTATTGGCATTGGTGGGTCAGCCTTGGGACCCCAATTTGTTTCCCAGGCTCTCACTGCTGATGCGCCGCCCCTCACGGCTCATTTTATTGACAACACTGATCCCGCTGGGATTGATCGCATTCTCAATCGTTTGGGAGATCGCCTCGCCACCACCCTCGTGATTGTGACCTCTAAATCTGGCGGCACTCCCGAAACTCGCAATGCCATGGTGGAAGTGCGACACCGCTTTGAGCAAAAGGGCCTGCATTTTTCTAAGCAGGTGGTTGCAGTCACCGGTATCAACAGCAATTTGGAACAAGTTGCTACTCAGCAAGGCTGGCTGGGGACGTTTCCGATGCATGGCTGGGTGGGAGGACGCACCTCTGAGCTGTCGGCAGTCGGGCTACTTCCTGCAGCCCTCGAAGGCATCGACATTATGGCGATTTTGCAGGGAGCCAAAGTCATGGATGCGGCAACTCGGATGGCGGACTTAAGACAAAATCCAGCGGCCATGTTAGCGCTGAGTTGGTATTACGTCGGCGAAGGGCATGGTCTCAAAGACATGGTGCTCTTGCCCTATAAAGATAGCTTGGCGTTGTTTAGCCGTTATCTACAGCAACTCGTGATGGAATCACTGGGTAAAGAGCGAGATTTGGACGGCAAGATTGTGAACCAGGGCATTGCGGTCTATGGCAATAAAGGTTCTACTGATCAGCACGCCTATGTGCAGCAACTACGCGAGGGGGTCAATAATTTCTTTGTGACTTTCATTGAGGTGTTGCAAGACCGTGAAGGCGCATCCATCACAATTGACCAAGAAGCCACCGCTGGCGATTTCCTAAACGGCTTCCTGTTGGGCACTCGGCAAGCCCTCTACGACAATCAACGCGGTTCAATTACGATTACGGTGCCTCGCGTGACGCCAGAAATCGTGGGTGCCTTAATTGCCTTGTATGAACGTGCCGTTGGGCTATATGCCTCTTTGGTGAATATCAATGCTTACCACCAACCTGGTGTTGAAGCGGGCAAAAAAGCCGCAGCAGGTATTTTGGATTTGCAAGCAAAGGCGATCGCTGCCGTCCAAAATCTGGGCCGTTCCTGTACGATCGCCGAACTTGCTAGCAAGATCGGTGCCGAAAAAGACATCGAGACCCTGTATCAGATTTTGCGTCACCTCGATGCTAATCATCGTCATATAAAGCTCTCAGGAGATTCGGTGAATTTAGCTCAACTGCAAGTTTCCCAACAATAGAAACTCAGTGAAAGAGGCTGTCATTATTGAGCTGCTGACTCCCCTTTACAGATAGGGATATCCTCCCGTAACCGGTTGTGGAAATATGAGCGCGTTACCGAGTCTTAAAGGCTGTTGCTGTTAACTGGTGAATTGCTCTAAGGTCAGCGACAAAGTCACGGGACACTGGAACTCACTCAATTGGCCAAACTGCAGTGCCGCCCTGTCCCTTTAGGTTGGAATGGAGACAGTGACCGCTGCGATCGCAATATACATGTCGTCGTTTTTATCGGCGAGTTCGGCGATAGCTTTACCGACAACGACCATGCCCCCGTCCTGCACCGTTAAAGTCTTGTGACCAAAGGGTAAAACAGCCAACACTTCTTCCTGTCTGACCGTGTCGGGAAAAGGGACCGCAACTTGGACATCTACCAACATTTCATTGGGATGTTGCAGACCGGCCACTTCCCAGACTCCCGGCAAGGCATTGTGAGCGATCGCATTTCGTACGGCTCGCGCCGCTGCTACCGTTGGGTCTTGACCATGCTGATCAACCCCCATCCCCATTTCAATCACCAACCGCTTCTGGGTCATTTTGCTCCTTCAAAGTTGTTGTCGATAGCAGCGATCATTTATGAGCCTGTCTCGATTACGATGCAGCTTTCACCATCGGGGTTTGATACCCCTGAATATTCTCTGGTTGAAAGCGGCGAATAATCGGCGTAGCCAGCCGAATTTCGGCGTCTGATCCCCGGACAACGATCAAGTATTTGCCAGCGTTCAAGCGATTGCGATAAGACAAAGCATCACCACTACCAAAGGCTAACCCCGCACCGCCCCCGACAAAAAAGGCTCCCATTGCTCCAGAGCCAGCTCCCAGTAATCCGCCAATAATTTGATTCCCCAGCATTCCCGCCCATGGAAAGGTATCCAAGCCCGTCACTGCATTGAACCCAAAACCGGCGATAAAACCAAAAGGCATCAGCCAGAACATCATCAGGCGCACTTGTTTCCACGCTTGGTCAGCGGGATCAATCAACCCGAATTCATCAGCGCTTTTATAGCCTTTACCTAAAAGGCTGACGGCATCCATTGCAAATTTTGCCTCTTCCAGAGCCGAGTAGGCCGCTTCAGCTTTTAAGCGATCGCTCAAAACAGCTATCAAATAAATCATCGATAACCCAAATAGTAACGACAGTTATGTAAAGTACCTTGGTATCAAGCTTCCCCATCTGGTTTGGTTAGATAGAGCTATCCATTCAGCCTTCTATTATTATGTGTTGGCGGGCATCTGCTGTCCCATGCTAAAGCCAGCAGATGCCAGACCGAATGCATTTGCGAGATCGTTTCGCCGCCATCAGCATCCACCAGGCTCCAAGCACTTGTCGGCTCCTGGTACTCGCCACTGGCTTACTGAAACTGCAAAAAGACATCAACGTGACAACGCAACAAGGTAATATGTCAAACATATTGTCTTAGCTACCCAGCATCGTTGTAGCTCAATGATTAGGAAATTATGAAACAGCTTATTACTCGCTTTTTTGCACTAGTTCTGGTGGCAGTAATCGGTCTGGCCGGTTGTAGCAGCGCTGGAGTCAGTGGAAAAATGACCGGTGACTACAAGCAAGATACTCTTACTGTTGTCGACGATCTGAGAA
>CAZLYS010000118.1:0-9196 GCA_964563415.1 uncultured Halomicronema sp. | reverse complement strand
CCCCTCAGACGGACTCAAGAAGAACGCTAAACAGAAAAAGCAAAAAGATACCAGGACAATCGTTGCTCCAGACGGCGCATCTAAGTAATAGCTGAGGTACATGCCAATCACGCTAGAGAGAGCGCCAATCATCGAACCCACCCACATCATTTGATGGAGCTCTTTGACCAAGAGGTAGGCAGTGGCGGCTGGAGCCACCAGCAACGCGACCACTAACAACGCCCCCACCGTGGGCAAACACACGACGATGGTGATGGTCATCGCAATAATGAGTGAGGCGTTGTACCAATGCACCGGCATACCGCTGGCCTGAGCCCCTTTTGGATCAAAGGTGTAAAACAACAGCTCTTTGAAAAACAATCGCACCAAGACAATGGCGACAATAGTAACGGCTAAGCTCCACCAAACCTCTGTCATGGTGACTCCCAGAATGTTGCCGAACAGCACATGCAATAAATCAATGCGATTGGCCCCGGGAATCACGCTGACCAAGGTGACGCCAATGGCCACAAATGACGTCAAAATCAAGGCCATCGCGGCATCTGTTTTCACCCGCGATCGCGACTCAATCAAATAGAGCACCAGGGCACTGATCACACCCGCAACTAAGGCTCCAAACGAGAGGGCAACGCCAACCACATAGGCGATCGGCAGGCCCGCCATTACCGAGTGAGAAACCGCATGGGCTAACATCCCCATCTGCTGCACAATCATATAGCTGCCGACAATGGCACAGAGAATGCCGAGCAAAATACCCAGCATGAGGGCACGTTGCATGAACGCCAATGACAATGGCTCAATAATCCAATCCAACATAGAGCGGTTCCATATCCACTAAGGTTGACGAGTTTCCATTGGTCGGGTCTAAGCGGGTTCAGCTTAAGCGAAAACTCGCGTCAGTCCCCGACCATAAGCCCGTTCTAAATTGTCGGAGGTGACCACTTCATGCCGCTTACCTTGAGCGATCAACCGCTTGTTGAGCAGTAGCAGCTGATCATAAATTGCCAGCGAATCACCTAAATCGTGGTTAATGACGAGTAAGGTTTTGCCCTCTGCCCGTAGTTCCTGAAAGATGTCAAAAATGATGTCTTCGGTCTTGCGATCAATCGCCGTAAAGGGCTCGTCAAAGATTAACAATTCCGCTTCCTTTGCCAAAGCTCGGGCGATAAACACCCGCTGTTGCTGCCCTCCTGACAATTCGCCAATGGGGCGATCGCGCAACTCGTACATATCTACCCGTTCAAGGGCAGTGCGGGCCAGATGCCGTGCTTGACGACTAAACCCCTTAAAGAGACCAGCCTGAATGGTTTGCGCCATCATCACCACATTCCAGACCGTGACTGGGTAATCCCAATCAATGCGAGAGCGCTGGGGAACGTAGGCAGTTTGCAGGAGTTGGCGCTTGAGAGACATGCCCTTAAACCGAACCACCCCTTGGGTCACGGGCACTAAGTTCAAAATTGCCTCGACCAGCGTACTTTTGCCCGCACCATTGGGGCCAATAATGCCAACTAGCTGACCAGCAGGGACAAAAAAGCTGACGTTATGAAGCGCACGTGTACCTCGATAGTCGATCGACAAGTTCTGAATCTCTAGCATTGACGGGAACCTATATTCAGGGGCGGCAGACACCCTCCCAATGAGCCTGCATAGGGGAAGCACGCTTCGCGAGAGGGGACAAATCGCGATGACCTTGTAACGAGTGACTTAATGACTTGTAGACGAGAGGAGTTGCAGGAGTGCTATCAGTTCTCCTCTAATGCAGCCAATCTGATAAGCCACCCTAAAGATTGACACCAGTGTATAGGTTAGCTATATAAATGTCTACGCCTTGGTATTGCGTCCGTTCAAGTGCTGCTTTAATGCAGGCTGAGCGTACTGCAATGCCAACAGGCCCGGCGTATAAAAGCACACGGAAAAGGGATTTTGGGCATTAAGATTCATCTACCTTTTCAGATGAGTGTTAACCATCGTTGGGCTGACTAGCTCGGTCGTTAGCAATCGAAAGTTATCTATCGCCATTGCTGACGACAGTTCTTTGTAGAGAATTAGGCATAGAGGAAACGTCCATGCAGCGATTTTTTGTTCCCCGTCAAGGGATTTTAGGAGTTGCGATCGCCCTCCTGATCGGTCTTACTGGTTGTAGCAGTTCAACCCCCACGAGTCCAGACAGCAGCGACTCCGAAGCGACCACAGACTCCGAAACTACCGCCAGTGATACAGCCGACGAGTCTGCCATCAATGTCGTTGCATCCTACAGTGTCATCTGCGATATCACCGCTCAAATTGTGGATGGTGGAGCAGAGCTGAACTGTTTAATTCCCTCCGATCAAGATCCCCATACCTATCAGGCCAAACCCTCTGATCGGGAAGCGATCGATACAGCTGACCTGGTCTTTTATGCAGGGCTCAACTTTGAACCCGCAATCATTGGCATGGCTACCGCGTCTGACTCCGAGGCTCCCAAAATTGCGTTGCACGATGAAGCGGTGCAGCAAGTCATTGAAGTGGAAGAAGAGGGTGAGGTGAATCCTGATCCTCATATTTGGCATGACGTTGAGAACGGCCTTGCGATGGTCGCCTTGATTCTAGATAACCTGGTCGCCGTTGATCCTGACAATGCCGATGTGTATACCCAAAATGCGGAACAATTGACGGCTGAGTTGGCAGCTTTGGATACTTGGATCCCTGAGCAAATCGCAACTATTCCTGAGGCGCAACGTCGCTTGATCACCACCCATGATGCGATGGGATATTACGCCCAAGCCTATGACCTAACGGTAGAAGGCACCTTGTTAGGGGTTTCCACAGAAGAGGAACCGACGGCTACTGAGGTCAAAGAGTTGTCTACGGCAATTCAAGAGAAAGGGATTCCCACCATTTTTGCCGAACTCACGGCAGACGATCGCGTCTTAAAAACGGTGGCAGACGAAGCTGGGGTGGTCATTTCTGAAAACGTCTTGCTAGCGGATGGCTTGGGGCCAGAAGGGACACCTGGGGAGAGTTACACCGGCATGTTGGTTTACAACACCTGTGCCATTGTGGAAGGTCTAGGTGGCGAGTGTGCCCCTGCGCCATAGGTTAAGACCGAGAGTGTGCGGCAGCCTCAGCAACCTCCAAAAATGCTAAAGTCAACCTTGACATTGTCGTAAATGTTAAGGTTGGCGTCCATGACCCAGGCTAAGTCGCACTTAACGATTAAAGAGCTGACTGAAACCGTTGGTGGCCAAGTGACCCCACGCATGGTGCGGCACTATCACCAGTTGGGGCTGCTGCCGCCGCCCCAGCGATCGCGCGGCAATTATCGTCTTTACGATGATGCCGATGTGCAACGATTACGGCGCATTGTTGCCCTCAAGCAGCAAGGGTTTCAGCTCAGCCACATTCAGCAATTGCTGGATACCCAAGGGGAAGCGCCGGCCAATGCGACCGCAGTGGTGGAGCAGTTGCAGCAGCATTATCAAACGTTGATGCGTCAGCTGGTGCAACTGCGGCAAACCGCCATGGCGATGGAGGGCATCTTAGGGCGTGACCAAGGGTGCCAATCCGTTCAGATAGAGGCTCTGGCACAATTGCGGGTGTTAGAAGTGGAAGCCAATGAGCTCGCTAATCATCAAGTTTGGGCACAGCTTGATGATGCGGCTCCCAATCATCCTGAGAACTTTCAGCAGGCCCTAGAGCATTTACTGCCTGATCTATCCGAGCGATCGGAAATCGAGGTCGATTTGCTCAGCCAAATGGTTTTAGCGTGTGGGGATGTCAGTTTGGTGCCCTTTGTGCGGTTGAGTCGTGATGCCCTCAAGGCCGCTCGTGACGCTTTAAAGCAGGGTTGTACAGTGGTCGGAGACATCCCCGCCGTGGTGACCGCTCTTGATCAAACCCGACTCGCCCATTTAGGGTGTCCGATTCAAACGCTCATCGATAATCCTCACATTAATAGTGTTGACGAAGCCGAGGAAACTTTTTGGCAACAAGACCAATGGCGTCAGCAGTTACAGGAGTTGCCCACTGGATGTGTTCTCGTGATTGGGTTTGCCCCTTCCGTATTGATGGCTGTCTGTGAAGCAATTCAAGCGCAACAGCTTAAACCAGCCCTTGTCATTGGGCTACCGATTGGATTCAGCCATGCGCCAGCGGCTAAGCGGCGTTTACAGCGCAGTGGCGTCCCCTTTATCACCACCGAAGGCCCTCAAGGGGGAGGCTTACTAGCAGCCGTCGCGCTCAATTCATTAGTGACGACGTTGATTGAGAAACCCAATTGCCATTGCTATCTCACAGGACGACGCCAAATCCCGTAGACGACCAGAGCTAACACCTATTCTGAACGCTTACGCTACAAACGATAGGGGGCGCAGAATCGGCATAGGGCCTACTATTCCGTACATTCTATTAACTTAGCAGCCGCCAAGAAGAAAGCGTTCTCAAACGGATAAAGACCGACTTTATCTGGCAAGTAATGATGATAATTTGGCGTGAAATGCAACAAACTTGACGCCGTATGCGACTGTCAAAACCCTTTTTGGTTTCTATTCTGGGTTGTATCAGTTCAGATGAGGACACCTAGTGAGTCCCCAGTCTGCATTCGTTGTAGAGGACGGTAAACATGGGCAAGACGATTTTAATTACTGGATCTAGTAGTGGTATCGGTAAGGCAACTGCCAAATACTTCCAGGAAAGAGGCTGGAATGTTATTGCTACGATGCGATCGCCCGCCAAAGAAACCGAACTCACCCAGCTCGACAATGTATTGGTGACCCATTTGGATGTCCAAGACTCCGCTAGCATTACCAGCGCGGTTACGGAAGGCATTACCCGGTTTGGCAAGATTGATGTGCTGCTGAACAATGCCGGGTATGGCGCTTACGGCTTATTGGAAGCAACACCAGTCGAAAAAATCAGACGCCAGTTCGATGTAAATGTGATTGGGTTGCTGGAAACTACCCAGGCTGTTCTACCCCATTTTCGTGCCCATCAAGACGGCATAATCATCAATGTCTCTTCCATTGGTGGCAAGATGACCTTTCCCCTAGGCACCCTTTACCACGGTTCTAAGTTTGCGGTTGAGGGGATATCAGAGGCCCTCAGCTTCGAGATGGAAGCGATCGGTGTCAAGGTGAAAATCGTAGAACCAGGGGGGATTAAGACCGACTTCGGCGGTCGTTCCTTCGACTTCACGAATGACGAAGGCCTTGCAGAGTATCAGGAACTCGTGGGTAAATTATTCGCAGCCATGGGACCGATACAAGAAAACAGCTCAGAGCCTATTGTTGTGGCCGAAGTCATCTATCAAGCCGCAACTGATGGCACCCATCAACTGCGATATAGGGCTGGGCAAGATGCAGAGGAAATTCTTACCAACCGGAAAGTGGCCGATGATGCAACCTTTCTGGCCGGTATCAAGGCACAGTTTGGTCTTTGACCATTAGACAACCTTTGTGACATGACCCCAGAGAGTCAAAAGTTTGCCCTGGATTCGGGCTTGCAAGTCTTGCTAGAGGATTTAGGGGTATCTCCTCAGGATTTATTACGCCAAGCCCATTTACCACTCGATTTGTTTAGTCAGCCATCGCCCACCTTGACCACAGCGGAATATTTTCAGCTTTGGCGGGGGTTAGAGATGCTGTTGTCCAGTGATCCGGCATTTCCGCTGCGGATAGCCCAGGCGGCTACAGTGGAAGCCTTTAGCCCACCCCTTTTTGCCTGCATTTGCAGTGAAAATCTAAACCAGAGCTTGAAGCGCTTGGCTCAATATAAGCCCCTGATCGGCCCCTTAAAGCTGGATGTGGTGCAAGCTGACCATCACACCCAGGTTGCCTTAGGCGAGTTGCCAGGACAGCTCCCTTTGCCATCGTCACTCATCACTACTGAACTGGCATTCTTTGTGCATCTGGCTAGACTCACGACCCGCGCCCACATTGTTCCGCTAAGGGTGCAAAGTACTGTCAGTATCCCTGCTGCTCATCAATTCGAAGACTTCTTTGGGGTTCACCTGACCCGAGGGCAACTCAATGCAGTAACCTTCTCAGCTGCTGATGCCCAACGGCCATTTTTAACCTCCAATTCAGGCATGTGGTCGATTTTTGAGCCAGAACTCCAAAAACGGATGAAACACCTAGAGATAGAGTCTCAGTTTCGCGATCGCGTTCGGGCCTGTCTCATAGAAATCCTGGCTAGTGGTGAATGCTCAATGGCGGATGTCGCCAAACGCTTAGCGGTCAGTTCGCGAACGTTACAGCGGCGGCTACAAGAAGAGGACACGAGCTTTAAACAAGAGCTGCGCACCTTACGGGCAGAACTAGCGAATCACTATCTCGTTAATACATCCTATTCCAGTGCTGAGATATCTTTCTTGCTCGGCTATAGCGATCCAAGTTCTTTCTTTCGAGCATTTCACATTTGGACTGGGAAAACGCCAGAAGTTGTCCGTGAAATGGCTCATTCGTAATCATCAACCTGGGGTCAAAGCGATCGCCATGAACGCCTATGAGGCAACGCAGCATAGAAGCTATGGCAAGTAATCCGCAGTCAGGACGGTTGCTCAGCACAGGATTCACAGAGTCCGAAGAATTCCAGAGTGTGGTAATAGACCTTGAACTTGCCGGAATCCTGTAATTGCGCTTCCAGTTCTGCCACCGGACAGGTGTTGATGGGAAATGACTGGCCGCAGTGCAAACAGGTCATGCAGTGACGATCGTGCTTGACAAGGCTGTAGAGTGTAGTGCCTTCAAGGGTGATCCGATGCTGAATATGGCCTGTTTTTTGCAGGGCATCGAGCGATCGATAAACAGTGGCCAAGCCAATGGGGTGCTGCGATCGCATCTCGCTGTGAAGCCCTTGGGCCGATAAAGGCTGGCGATGGTGCTGCAAGGCTGCCAGCACAGCCTTCTGAGCAGAGGTGTGGCGAGTTGAGTGAGCATCAGACATAGCAGGCTTCAAAATTTCTTTGGAATAAACTGCAACGACTCACAGCAATATAGTGTAAATTGATCGGAAACGATAATCATTCTCAAATTTATCGCATTTCCGTTGTCTATGTTGCCCCAAGGACAATCAGTTATGTCTGGACAGAACTTTCAAACCACGTTTCAGCGAACCGCCTGGGTGACACTGGGGGCGATCGCCCTCGGTCTAGGGAGTTGTGCTGCTCCCTCAACGACCAGCGAAGCAGAGTCGCCGGAATCGGAAGTGGCTGCTACCCCAGAAGATCAGTTACAGGTGGTGACGACCTTTTTGCCAGTTACTCAGTTTACCAATGCCGTAGCAGGTGATCGCGCCGAGGTGGTGCAACTACTGCCAACAAATGTTGGCCCTCACGACTATCAGGCTAAGCCCGGCGATGCTCAGGCGATCGCTAATGCCGATTTGCTGGTCATGAATGGCCTGGAGATGGAATTCTTCCTGGATGACATGATCGAGAACGCGGGCAATGCCGAGCTGGTGATCGTTGATTCCAGTGAAGGGGTGGCGACGCTGGCGAGTGCCGATGATCATGGTCACGACCATGGGAAAGAGGACGATCATGATCATGATGAAAAGGAAGAGCATGATCATGATCATGACGAAGAGGCCCACGACCACGATGAGCATGACCATGAGGGCGAGGAAGCCCACGCCCATGCTGAAGGCGATGATCATGACCATGAGGGAGAGGAAGCTCACGCTCATGAGGAGGACGAAGAGCATGATCACGACCATGCAGACGACCATGGTCACGCGCATGGTGAATTTGACGCTCACATCTGGCTAGATCCTAAACGGGCGGTCGAGCAGGTGGAGAATATTCGCGATGGGCTGATTGCTGCTGATCCCGAAGGCGAGGCCGAATACACCGCTAATGCGGAGGCGTTCATCACTGAATTGGAAGCCCTGGATGCGGATATTAGCGAGAAGCTGGCACCCTTTGAGGGACAGACCTTTGTGGTATTCCATGATTTTGCCGCTTATTTTGCCGAGAGCTATGGCCTGCAATCCGAATTCTTAGTGGGCATCCCGGAAGAAAATCCTTCCCCAGAGGACGTGAAGCGAGTGATGGATACGGTGCAGGCCCAGGGCCTGAAGACCATCATGACGGAACCCCAAGCCAGTCAGGAATCGTTTGATGCGATCGCGGGCGATCTGGGCATTAACGTCAGTGTGTTTGACCCTGTCGCTACCGGCGATGAATCAGCGATGCAGCCCGACCACTACCTCACCACCATGCGCCAGAATGCCGATAACCTCGTGACCAGCTTCGAGGCTTCCAGTCAGGCATGGCTCCCTGTATGGGATTTTCAGCCGGTAGCCGTCGTGCCCCAACGGGTGGGCCTGCGGTTCTGATTGGTGATTTTATGGGTGAAGTCAGGAGGCAACGGTTGAACGATCCGGTTTTAGTGGTGCAGGGATTAACGGTGTATCGCGGCACTCATCCAGCGGTGCAGGAAGTGTCCTTTACCGTACCGGCGGGCACCGATACCGCGATCATTGGCCCTAACGGAGCCGGAAAGAGCACTCTGATTCAGGCAATTCTGGGCATTTTGCCGCGTCAGGCAGGGCACATTTCAGTGCTAGGGCATGCCCTTTCTGCTAAAGGGTTTCTGCCTCCGGCGGTGCGACAACACATTGCTTACTTGCCCCAAAACTTTTTGTTTGATCGCCGCATTCCCGTGACTGCCTCTGAACTCGTGGGCTTGGGGTGGGACGGCGTCGGGCCACAACTGCCCTGGGTGGGCCGCCGGGCGCGTCGTCATGCAGTGCGAGCCGCGCTAACTCAGGTGGAAGCCTGGCATCTGCGCGATCAGCTGGTGAGCAGCCTATCGGGAGGGGAAACGAAACGAGTGTTGCTCGCTTACTGTTTGGTGCATCCCCGCTCCCTATTGATCTTGGATGAGGCCCCGGCAGGTCTGGATGTCTTGGGGGAGTCGGAGTTTTATCAGTTGCTCTATCAACTCAAGCAGGAACAGGGCTGGGCGATTTTGCAGATTTCTCATGATCTGGATATGGTGCGCCGCAGTTGCGATCGCGTCCTCTGTATGAACCGCAAGCTCCTGTGTCAGGGCCCTCCCGACCATGCCCTTGCTCCCGAGCAGTTGTCCCTCGCCTATGGGTCAGATTACGTTCGCTATCACCACACCTGTCTCCCCCATTCCCATGACCATTGAAGCCGAACTCACCCGTGTTATTGGACTGTTTCAACTGCCCTTTATGCAGCGAGCATTGA
>CAZLYS010000117.1:0-9219 GCA_964563415.1 uncultured Halomicronema sp. | reverse complement strand
CCGGCCAGTTCAACAGTTCAACAAGCACTTAGCTATTTCACAACTACTCTATTAGAACTATTCCGGTGATTTGTCTAAGGTTGTCTTGACTTTCTGCATCAAATCTTTCATGCGAAAAGGCTTATGTAGCACTTCGGCTCCAAATGCCCTGAGTTGCTGCAGGTCTTGGCGGCCTAGGGAACGAGCGGTGATGACGAGTACGGGGAGAGCAGATTCACATTCTCGCAAGCTTCGCAACACCTCTAAGCCATCGTTATGGGGCAGACCCAAATCTAAAATCATCAGGTCAAACGGTTCTTGAGTGGCCTTTTGTAGTGCAGTGTTGCCATCTACAGATACCTCGGTGTCAAACCCCGAACGTTGAAGTCCCTTTTCCAAAAAGGCGACGATTTTGGGCTCATCTTCGGCAATCAAGATAATGGGCATCGACTCTAGCACTAAAGTAATGTCCAGCTTTGGACAAAAGAATTCGGTGAAGGTTTCTCTAAAGTGAAGCTGTCATCCCTGCTCTATGGGTTGAGGGGTTGGAAGACTCGGCCGCTGTGAATTAGAGAGTAGACAACACAAATTTGTTGGGGCGGTCGGTCGCAATCACAACGGCACCCTCCCTTAAGTAAGCCCCATCTTGATGAAGGGCAAATGGTACAGATATGAGAACTTTCTCATGCACGCAGGCGATAGCCCATACCGCGCACAGTTTCGATCGCCCCATCCCCAAGCTTTTTACGCAGATACCCTACATAAACATCCACCACATTTGAACCGGGGGCATAATCGTACCCCCACACGTGATCAAGTAACTGTTCGCGGCTCATGACCTGGTTGGGGTGGCGTAAAAACGTCTCCGCCAAGGTGAACTCTCGGGCCGATAGCTCAATGGTTTCGCCCTCGATCTGAAGACAGCGTGTCCGCAGATCAAGGAGGATATTGCCCACTTGCAAGAGCGTGTCGTTACTCTGACCATTGTTGGGGACCGTTGCCGTTCTGAGGCGAGCGCGAAGGCGCACCAACAGTTCCTCAAAGCGGAACGGCTTCGTCATATAGTCGTCAGCCCCTAACTCAAAGCCGTTGACTTTGTCTTGTAGGTCGTCACGGGCAGTGAGGATGATGATGGGCATGCTGCATCCCTGCCCGCGCAGGTCGCTTAAGAGGCTGAGACCATCTTGCCCCGGAATGCCCAAGTCAAGAATGATTAGGCCGACTTGACCATCAAGGGCGATCGCGACAGCATCTTCACTATTGTCGGCGATGGTTGTGGTGAAGCCATTAGAACGCAGCCCTTTTTCGATAAATGAGGCAATCCGTGATTCATCCTCAACGATGAGAACGTGTGTCATGCAGGTTTCTCCCCAAGGGGTTCAAAGGGCAAAATCACACAAAAGGTGGAGCCGACTCCCAGCTGGCTCGTGAGTTCTACATGACCTCCATGGGCTTCGGCGATCGCTTTGACAATGGCAAGCCCCAACCCCGCCCCTTCAGACCGACGACGAGTATTAGTTGCCCGAGCAAAGCGGTCAAAAATGCGAGCTTGATCGGCAGCTGTAATGCCTGATCCAGTATCACGCACCCAAAACCGCAGGCCCTGCTTTAATCGTTCGACACCAATCTCAATGAGGTCATCTGGTCGCGTATGCTGCACCGCATTTTGGGCTAGATTGATGAGCGCTCCAGTCAGCCGCAACCGGTCGGCCACGAGAAAACCTTGCTCTAGATTTTGCAGTTGCCAAGACCGCTCAGCCAGTGTTGTGACCTTAGCGAACAATGCTTCCATAAAAGTTGGAACGTGGATGGTCTCAAGCTGTAAAAAATCCGGGCGTTCAGACTTCGCCAACACCAGTAGGTCATGGACAAACCGACCCATACGATCCAACTCATCCATCACTAACGCGATCGTCGCGGCTTGTTCTTCCGGGTCATCATCCATGATTTCTAAATGGCCTTGAATGATGGTCAACGGGGTCCGGAGCTCATGACTCGCATCGTTGATAAAGCGTTGCTGGGTCTGAAAGGCATGCTGTACCCGATCCATCATGGCGTTAAAAGTCTTGGCCAATTCAGCGAGTTCTCCCGACCCGTTTACCTTTAATCGCTGGGCAAGGTTCTTCTCGTCAATGTCTTTGGTGGCGATGGCTAACTGCTTCACAGGCTTGAGCAGTTGATGGCTGCCTAACCAGGCTAGGACGAAGGCCACGATAACGATACCAGACGCTACTCTGAAGAAAACCGCAACGCCGACTAAGGCTTCCTTGCGTTCCCCGGCTGACAGGTGAACGGCGACAAAGGTGCCGATCTGCTCGTCCTCATCCACCATGAGGGTAGTTTTATACAAGACCCGACCAATTTCTGGGTCGTTGGTGGCAACCGAGCCCTCTACTGCCCTATCGTAGGTCAAAAGCTCTTGCAGCAAGTCAGCATCGCTTTGCAAAATGTCTGGCAACGCTCGAGGGTTAGACCGATAAATATCCCCTTCGAGCAGCACGATGTGAAAGTTGTCGTCCTCTGGAATCTCGTTCGTTAGATAGTCGTCGATGAACTCGGTGAGGGCGGGTCGGCTAATTAGAGACTGCATCTCCCAGTCATCGTAAGCGGCCTGAAATGTTGCCAATTCTTCGCCTAAATCTGAGCGCACTCGAGCATCCACCTCGGAAAACAAGAAATAGCGAAAGAGTGGGATGGAGATGGAGATCGCCCCCAGTAAGGTAGCCGCGTACAGCAGCAAGATGCGGGTGCGAGCTTCGTCGAACAGCCGCCTTAGCCAGGTTTTGGGTAAGGGTAAAACTGGCAAAGCTGGCTGAGGGGTAGTGCTAATGGGAAGTTTCACGTTGATATCGTGATGAAGTTAAAAGCAGTGAGTGCTGTCTGGGTAATTGATTGATTTGGTCCTTAAAAGTTCCTAACCGATGATGGCAACCGGGAGCAACCTCAGTGAGTTCCAGTTTCAGAATTGTCTCTAACATCTGATGCATCGACCCTTGACTGCCAAGGTCGAGAGGGGCAGACTCTGTATCCATGGAATTTGAGGGCGACCGAGGGGGCGGCCAGCGTTCGTATTTATAAAACAAAATTGCTCAGTCAGCTGGTTATGAAACGTGTAGAAAACTTTTTGAGGGTCATCAATAAGTTTATATAAAACCGATGCGAAGCAATTTGAGCGCTACTTACCCAGACTAAATGCCTACTCCAATATTTTTGCAATAGGACAGCCTCACCCCCCTTTCTTGCCAAAGAGGTGGCAAGAAAGGGGTACGAATCGCTGAAACCCTAATGATCTCGTTGGGCCTCAACATCGGATGTGTTTGTCCTGTCTGCTTGCGGCCTGTATCGAGATCGCCAAGATTCTGAAAATAACGCTGGTCATCATTGATGCGTTCATCGGTTTTAAGTACTGTCTCAGGATTGGGGCGCACTATGAATAGGCTTGCCGATCAGGTGTGCTGTTCGCACGGGTAGCAACCTCCTTATCTGCGAAAAATCGAACTTGATTGGGCGATCGCAGCAGCAGTCTCCCTTAGCCTTCAAAAAGCCCTCTGAGACTAGGTTTGGTTGCTTCTGAAGCGATCAGCTTGAGAGCATTAGTCTAAAGAGGAGATGGGCGGCGATCGCCCTAAATAAAAGCAGTTCAGACTTTCTTAAGAGTTTTCTCATCGGTTATTCATGAACCTTCATGAGATGGGTCTCATAAACGCTTCAGACTATCTTTACAGAGTTCTTCGACAGTGAAATCACAGCCAATGTAGTCACTTCTCCCGTGAAGGTGCAGGCTTCTTGCTAGCGCTGATCAAGTGACTGCTTTCGTTTCTCACCTTTTCACTTAGGGAACTCACCATGAAGTTAATGGTTTACTCCCACGATGCCTTTGGGCTCGGCAACATTCGGCGAATGGTTGCTATCTGTGATTACTTGCTCAAAGCCATCCCCAATATTTCGATCTTGGTGGTGTCAGGCTCCCCGGCCTTGCACCAGTTACGGTTGCCTGTCGGGTTGGACTATATCAAGCTCCCCTGCTTGGGTCGTGACCAGCACGGCAACATGAGCGTCCGCTTTTTGAACGCTGAATTCGAAGATACCCTGCGGCTCCGGGGAGAACTCATTCGCACAGCCACGGCGAACTTTCAACCCGATGTCTTGCTGGTGGATAAAAAGCCCAACGGCCTCCGGGGCGAACTGCAACCCACGTTGGACTATTTGCAGGCTCCGTCAGCTCAAACTCGTCTGGTGCTATTGCTGCGCGATATTTTGGACAGTCCGGCAGTGACGATCGCCCAATGGCAGCGCGATCGCTACTACACCCTGGCCGAAACTCTGTACGACCAGATTTGGATTGTCGGCACTCCCGATATCTTTGATGCGCCCACGGCTTATCAGTTCTCGCCCTTACTGAGATCCAAAACCCGGTTTATGGGCTACATCCGTCGGAGCGCTGGCCTGCAATCTCCGACGGGGCTTCGTAGTGCGCTCGGGGTTCGATCGACGGAGCAGCTGGTGTTGGTTACCCCTGGCGGCGGGGCAGACGGTTTTCATTTGGTCGACACATACTTACACAGTCTGAATGAATATCAGCCGGAGCAGCGGACCATCAGTTTGGTCATTAGTGGCCCAGAAATGTCGGCTACGGATAAGCGGAAACTGCTGCCCCGGATTTCAGCTCTTGATGACTGCCATTGGCTGGAATTCACCCATGATTTGGCGAGCTATATGACTGCCGCTGATGTCGTGGTCTCGATGGGTGGCTACAACACCATTGGTGAAATCGTTTCCCTCAAACGCCGAGCCGTGGTCGTTCCCCGCATTCACCCCGTTGAAGAACAATGGATTCGCACCCAACGGATGGCGGAGTTAGGCTTGTTCACCACAATTCATCCGAATGAGTTGACCCCCGCCCGGCTGAGTCAAGCCCTCCGCCAAGAACTGCAGACGCAGTCATCATCAACCACTGAATACAGTCTCGACTTGCATGCCTCACCGCGCATTACCGCTGCGTTGCTAGGGCTGTTAAAGGAAGCGCGACCCGAGGCCAAGCCTGAGCTGGTGGCTTGACCGGTGGGTCAGATCGGCAACGACGAATCATCAAGCAAACAATTGCTAAAGACTTATGAACCCTCGAAAACCCCTTGTGGGCTACTTGCTCAAGACCTTTCCTAAGCTCTCAGAAACATTCATCTTGAATGAAATGCTGGAGCTCGAACGCCAGGGTGTAAACCTGCATGTGTTCTCACTGCGACGGCCCCAAGACCAAAATCATCATCCGGCGGTGAGTCGCCTCCAGGCTCCGGTGACCTACATTCCCTCGCTCTTACCCGAGTGGCAACGGGAAGAAGAAACGCAGCTGTTAGACTGCTTGGCTACCTGGGGACATCGCGACTTTGCCACCCTAATGGCCACCCTGCAGTTCTATTGCGATCGCCCGGAAGACCGGCGGCTCAACGAGTTTTTGCAGGGGGTCTATCTGGCTAGCGAAATGGAGCAGTTGGGGATTGACCATCTGCATGTACATTTCGCGAATATTCCGGCAGCGACGGCTGAAATCGCCAAGCAACTCAGTGGCATTCCGTTTAGCCTGACGGCCCATGCCAAAGATATCTATCTCACCGATGCCAGCGCCCTCAATCGTCGTTTGCAGGCCGCCGAGTTTACCCTCACCTGCACTGACTACAACCGTCAGTATCTAGAAGCGATCGCGGGGCCTGCCTGTCCCATTCATCTCGCCTATCACGGCATTGATCTGTCGCGGTTTACCCCCTCCTCAGCGGTGGTTCCCTCAGCGACCCATGAGCCACTGCAGATCCTCTCCGTCGGGCGTTTTTGTGAGAAAAAAGGCTTTCCCTATTTGCTCGCCGCCTGCCACCAATTGCAAGAGACTGGCATCGACTTTCGCTGTCGCATTGTCGGGTACGGTCCCCTTGAAACAGCGTTGACAACCCAAATTGAGGAATTGGGCCTAGGCGATCGCGTAACCCTGGTCGGCAAGCTGACTCAGGCCGAAGTGATTGCCGAATATCGCTGGGCAGATGTATTTGTGCTGCCCTGTCAGGTCACTGACGACGGCGATCGCGACGGCATTCCTAATGTGCTGCTAGAGGCCATGGCGATGGGGCTGCCAGTGATCTCGACGGCGATCTCCGGCATTACCGAGCTGGTGAAATCGGGACAAAATGGTCTGCTGGTGGCCGAAAAAAATGCCCCGGCCATTGCTGCCGCGCTAGAAAAGCTAGCCCGCGATCGCACCCTTGCTCAATGCTTAGGTCTCGCCGGTAGCCGTACCGTCCACCGCAATTTCACCCTGGAACAAAACGTCGGCCAGGTTAAAGACCATCTGCTGCAAGCGTTGCTGACTCAGCCCACCCACTATCCGATCAAGTCCGCCACCCTCTCACCCGTTTTGGAGGCAATGATTCGATGAAACGCCTACTTTTTTACTGCCAGCACATTTTGGGCATCGGTCACTTAATTCGCAGTATGGAAATCGTCAAAGGTCTCACCGGCGAGTTTCAGGTGTGTTTCCTCAACGGGGGCGAGCCCATTGCCGATTTTCCCGTGCCATGTGGCGTTGAAATCGTCCAGCTGCCGCCGCTCAAAACCGACAACGAATTCTCAGAACTGCACCTCCCTTCGGGGTTCGACTCCCTGGATGCGGTGTTTGCGGCTCGCACGCAGCAGATGTTGACCGTACTGCAGCGGCTGCAGCCAGATGTTTTGATGATTGAGCTGTTTCCCTTTGGGCGGCGGCGCTTTTCTCCGGAGTTGCTGCCCTTGATTGAGGCGGCTTGCGATCGCGGTACTCGGGTCGTCTCTAGCCTGCGCGACATTGTGGTCACCAAGCAAGACCAGGCCCGCCACGAAGCCAAAGTGGTAAAGCTCATCAATCGCTATTTTGATTTACTCCTGATCCACGGCGACCCGCAGTTCATGCCGCTAGAGCGTAGCTTCTCCTGCATCAAAGATCTCAATTGTCCTGTCCATTACACCGGCTATGTTGTCCAAGGGGACGCCTACGGCGCGAATTCGGAATCCCCTGCGGGAAGGGCGAAGCCCTATGGAGTTCGGAATTCGGAAATTTCAGAGCCGCTGATTTTGGCTTCGGTAGGGGGCGGACGCTTTGGCCATGACTTGCTGCGGACGGTGGCCCAGGCCAGCGAGTATCTAGAAGGTCGCATTCCCCATCAGATTCAGATGTTTACAGGGCCGTTTTCGCCGGATGACATTTACACGCCGCTACAAGAGCTGGCGGCAACGCGGCCGAACTTGACGGTAGAGCGGTACACGCCTGACTTGTTGGCCTACATGCGCCGTGCTGATTTGTCTATCAACATGGGCGGCTATAACACGACGCTCAATGTGCTGAAAACCGGTGTGAGATCGCTGCTGCTCCCCTTTACCGGCAATGGCGACCAAGAGCAAACCATTCGCGCTGAGCGGTTAGAGGATTTGGGTATCGTGTCGGTCATTCGGCCCGATGACCTACAGCCTAAGCGTTTCGCCGATCGCCTTGTGGACTATTTGCACACTCAGCCCACCGTCATGCGCTTTGACCTCGATGGCGTGGCCAACACTGCCCGCCTCTTGACCGCGTTTGCCGCTGAGGCAATCGCGGCTTAACCGGCCCTATTTTTCACAACTGCCCTAATAGAACTCACGCATCTGTTTCCTAAACCGGATTCATCGGCGTCAGTTCTACCTTATTCACCCCAATCCCCAAAGAATCATGACTAAACCTCGTATTTGTCTCACAACTCTCGAATTTCCCCCTGATGTGGGCGGCGTTGGCGAATCGGCGCATCGTATCGCCCACATGCTGCAAGAGATTGGCTATGAAGTTCACGTGGCAGTCTTCCATTCCAAACAGCGGAAAGATGATACTCTGCGGCGATCGCAGTGCCTATCCCGCGAGCAATCTGGGATTTGGATACACCGTCTGAGCCCGGCCATTCGCTCAGAGCAGCCCATTGTGCAAGACTTCCTCAGCGAAATTTATTTCTTGCTGGAGCAGCTTCACGAGTGCTTTCACTTTGACCTGTTCCACGGTTTCTTTATCAATGAAACGGGATTTTTGACCACACTGTTGGCCAAAGAAGTCGGTGTACCCGTCATCAACAGTGTGCGGGGCAGTGATTTGCACAAGCATGTCTTTAGCCCTAAGCAGTATGGCCACATGGTGTGGACGCTAGAAAATTCTGACTGGGTCACCTGTGTCAGCCATGCCCTCCAGCAGCGTGCCTGCGTTTTGGTACCTGCCCTGCAGCAGCGTTCTTCCGCCTTCTGGAATTCCATTCAACCCCTCAGCCTTGAAAATTTACCGACCCCGGCCCTGCGCCACCGACTCCAAGGCACCGTCATTGGGTCTATCGGTCGATTCCGCGATAAGAAAGGACTGGAATTTTTGCTCGATGCTTGTGCTGAGTTAGCTGAACACTTACCCCTTACGCTGCTATTAGTCGGTGACTATGCCGATCGCGAACGCCCGTACTGGGAACAGCAGGTACAGGCTAGTCCCATTCGCGATCGCATTGTAGTGACCGGGTTGATTGACCGCAAAGAAGCTCTGGCATACCTGCCCTATATCGATATCTTTGCGGTACCGTCGCTCCATGATGGTTGCCCCAACGCTCTGCTAGAAGCCATGTTCACGGGTCGCGCGATTGTCGGCACCAAAGTCGATGCGATTGGCGAAATCTTGCGTGATCGCGAGAATGCGCTGGTGGTGCCCCCGGGTGATGGTGCTGCCTTGACTGATGCCCTGCTGCAGCTAGCGCGATCGTCCCAACTGCGCGGCAAACTCGGCCGCCATGCCTGTGAGACGGTATTGACTCATCTAGCTCCGGTGGTCGAGCAGGCAAACTGGGCCAAAGTTTACGACCAGGTCTTGGGCGGTTCAACCGAAAAAGTTTTAGAGCGATCGGCTGAGCGATCGCCTGCGATGTCAGGGGTCTAACTTAACCGAATAAATGTCTCAGCTTCGTCTGACCGCATCTTTCACATGGAGTTGCTCTATGAAATCTAACGTTACGATCATCGTTTCACCCCGTGAGCGGTTTAGTCATACTCAGGCCGCCCTCGAAAGCCTATATACCCATACTCAAGCACCCTTTCAACTGATTTATGTGGATGGAGGGTCGCCGCGCTCTGTGCGCGATTACTTACAGCAAAAGTCTAAAGAGTGGGGCTTTGAGCTCATCCGTACGGAAGATTTTTTATCGCCCAATCAGGCCCGTAATCTAGGGC
>CAZLYS010000116.1:8307-9222 GCA_964563415.1 uncultured Halomicronema sp. | reverse complement strand
GCTGGATTTAGAGACTCGGTGTAACAGGATGTGCGATCGCCTTGCGCATCTCAATTGAGTTGTGGAAAATAAATATAGTTCAATTGTACTGATCAAGAGGTGGCAAATGATCTCTTCCCCAGTGACGTTTCGGATAGATGTGGTGGATGGCCTGCGGTTGGGCTGCTTGCAGGTACCCCTTGCCGAGGTTGCAGATTGGTTGAACTTTTTGGTGACGCCCCACTATCGTGCTGATATTATCTCTGCTGAGCAACTAGGCGATCGCCTGCAAATCTACTTCGAAGCCAATGAAGGACTATACGCTTACTTAGACAGACGCCTCACGACCGCGCTCGAACTCGCTGCCTAACGCAACCAGTTCCAATACTTCAACGACAGTTGGCGTGTTATTCCACTGATGGTGGATTAGTCTCCACATCCCTTTTGACTCAATCGCACCATAAAGAAACCATCCATATCTGTTCGATGGGGCCATACTCTGACCCAACCTTGCGGCATCGCAAAAGCTATTGCTGGTTCTGTCGGGTTGGGGGGCATAATTTGCCACTTAGGGTGAGTGGTAAGGAAACGTTCGATGACGGTTTCGTTTTCAGCCGGGTGTAGGGTACAGGTGGCGTAAACCAACGTGCCGCTAGGTTTGACCCAAGTGGCTGTGCGTTCCAGCAGACGTAACTGCAGGTCAGCGAGTTCTTGCACAGATTCAGGGGTTTGTCGCCACCGGGCATCCGCGTGACGGTGCAGTGTCCCCAAACCAGAACACGGAGCATCTACCACAACGCGATCGCCCTCGCCAACAAATTTCGTGATCTCGGTACTATCTCCCGTGCAGGTTTGAATGCAGCTCAACTGTAAACGGCGGACATTTTGGGCAATCTTTTTGACCCGAGACGGAGGGCGATCGCAGGCCCAAATCAA
>CAZLYS010000116.1:0-8297 GCA_964563415.1 uncultured Halomicronema sp. | reverse complement strand
CCCCTGATCGCCCATCAATTCTGCCAGGTGCGTGGTTTTACCTCCAGGTGCAGCGCAGGCATCAACGACAATTTCTCCCGGTTGAGGAGCGACGAGGGTACTTACCAATTGAGCACTGGCATCTTGCACCGTCCAATAGCCTTCAGCAAAGCCAGGCAGCGCTTGAATGGCCCCCACTGGCTGGGTCAACCGCAGCGCTTGCGGTAGATGCGGCACCGGTTTGACGGCAATGCCAGCTGCCTCAAATATTTGTTGCAGTGCCTCGCGAGAGTGTTTCAGGACATTAACCCGTAAGTCGATCGCGGGTGGGCGATTAAACCACTCACAGAGGGCCGCAGTCTCGGTCTCGCCCAATTGATCCAGCCAGAGCGCCACGATCCAGTCTGGGAAGCTGTGCTGTATGCCTAAAGCCGCAACGCGATCGCTGGGCAAGGTTAACGGGTCAGCCCCGGATGCACGACGGCGAATGTATTGCCGCAAAATACCGTTGACGACGCCAGCTAGCTTGGCTCTACTGACCGCTTTGGTCAGCTCTACACTGGTATTGACTGCGGCTGATTCGGGCACTTGGGTTAAAAACCGCAATTGGTAAAAGCCCAAATGCAGAATGATGCGTAATTCTGAGGGTTGTTGATGAGCTGGCTTTTTGCCCAGTTGATCAATCAACGCGTCAAGGGTGCGCTGCCGCCTCACAGTACCGTAGACCAACTCCGTTGCAAAAGAGCGGTCAATCTGGCTGAGTTGGGCTCTGCTCAATAAGCGGTGCAGCACCACATCAGCGTAGCCACCGCGATAAATTTCCTTTAAAGCGTCAAACGCCAGCCGTCGGGCTGGCGAGAGCGCAGTTGATTGAGATGGAGTGGTCACAAAATCAGCGTGCCCAGAGGCTAGCTACTTTTTTTCTTCTTCGTCTTTTTGACTGTGGGCGCAAGGGCTTCTTGGTCGCGTTTGCGACGGCGGCGATCACGCCACTCAGCAGCCGTTAAATAAACCACACCGCCAGTGACGATAACCATTAGCAAGGCTGCCAAGATCGCCAAAATTGAGAAAACTTGACTGGTAAAAGCGGTCTCCATCACACAAAGTCAGTCACAAACACGTAATTTAATCTCGGGTCATTAGAAACCATTACGGCCCCAAACCACCATTGAGAGCGAAAAGGTGAAAACCACCAACAATGAAACCCAACCCAGCGTCAAAATATCCATAGGTGTCTTAAAGCAAGAATTCACAGTGCATAAATCATCATAAGACAAAGCCCCCACCCGAACCATAGCGATTTGAACAATGCAACATCCTTCTCCGTTTACGCCTGCCGAGCGCCTGGAATCAGCCAAGGTTGCTAGCATAGGTGGCCTGACTGCTGGGCTAATTAGCTTAGGTCTGCTACTGCTTCAGCGCTTCACCCCTGCGGGGCTCATCCTCCCGCCTGCTCATTTCTGGTCGGGTATGGCAGGGTTGACTTTACTGGTGAATGGGGCGATCGCTGCTGTATCCGGCAGTTTATTTGCCCTGACCTATCGCTATGCCATCCGCCAAGACACTAATCCCCAGCTCAAGAGCGGTGTTGTCCTGGCCTTCACTCTGGTGCGCGGACTCGCCCAAGTGGATGTCGGATCTGCCATTGCACAACACTGTTGGCCGTTTCTAGCGGCTTTTGGCGAAAGTCTATGGTTGTTTGGGGGCAGTGCGATCGTGCTCAACTTCGCCTTTGCTCAAACCTGGCTCAAACCCTTTGACCCAGATCTGTAACCAGCCTGATTACCTTAGGCATATAGCCAACCCAGCTCTCAACGTAATGGAAAGTTGCGAGTAGCCAACTGTGCCAGAAAAGTTGAACGCATGTATCATTCCTGATGCAGGGCGAGCTTCTCCAGCTAGCGCGGTTTACTGTGCTCAGAGGTTTCGTAAGCTCGTATCCTCATCCTTCAGCTTCCTCAGCGCAGCATGGTTTTAGAACTGCTTACTCGCATTTTAGTATGGGCAGCCATGGGGTTGTTCGTCTGGTATGTGCTGCTGAAATTTATCCCCCGCAGCTTTCTGACTTGGTTTGGGGGGGCCATCATTTTGACGCTGTTTGTGCTGGCATTTATCGATCCCAATGATGAAACCATTGGTTCCATCTGGAAAATTATTTCACTGCCACTAACCCCCCTCGGGTTTACCATCGGCCTGTTGATTTTGGCCCTCACCCCCAAAAAAGTCATCGGTCGTTATGTCGGGGTTGCCCTCGCAATTTTATTGGTTGCCAGTACACCTTTGTTTGCCCGTGCCATTGTCAACCAAGCAGAGCAAGCCGTGCAAGAAGCCTATCGGGTGCAGCAGGGCCTCTGCGAGGATGTTTGCCCAGCGGGCATTCCCACTGATATTCCCTTCAGTCGAGTCATCATTGAAGTCATCATTGCCGAAAACATGGACTTCGTGTCACCGGTAGAGTCCTTTCCTAGCCAGGTTGATAGCGAGGTTGAGCTAGACCCGGTTTTAGTGACGCGATTGCAGAGCGCGGGTAGATTGTATGGTCGCTTACAAGCTCAAGGTATTGCCCCTCCGGTATATGTCACTGCTGGCCCGCTATACGGTAATGCGGATGAGGAAGCGGCGAAAGAAGAAACTCTACGGCAGGTACTCATCGGTAGTGGCGTTCCCCGTGAGGTCATCTCAGTTGGGGATGCCGGAATGGAAATTTATCAAGCGATGCGAGATGTACGGGGCTTTTTAGACGATCGAGGAGCCTTACCCGATCCGGAACTCTCACAACGAGACTCTCCAAGGGTTGCCCTAGTCGCCCCTGCATTAGCGATGCGTCGAGCCGCCCTGACCTTTGAGAAAGGGGGGCTACAAGTGATTGCCTGGCCAACCAACCTCTATGGTAAGAGTGAGGCGACAGGCGATATCCTCGCTAGATTGTCTGAGTTAGTACCCAGTGCTGAGGCCTTACGCCTCACAACTCGCTACTGGAATGAGCTCTTGTCGTCGTTCTACTATTTTTTGCGTAACTGGCTACCGGGTGTAGATGTGCATTGGAATGAGGTTGTCGAACTAGCCCCGGACATAACGCCTTGACTGTGAAAGGAGCTGATTAGGGCTCAACAGCTTTCACAGCGAGTACAACATTCAGATAGACCACTAGAGAAGCAGTTATGAGAGCAGTTAAAGGGGGAGTCTCATTGTTTGCCGCTAGCTTAACGACAGTCAGCAAGGCATCATCTTGATAACTGGAACGCTACTGTATCGGCGTCCGCCCCAATTGCGCTGGAATATCAGGCGCCGAACGATAGCTCTGAATCGTCGGTTCTAAGGCCGTTACGGCTTGAATGAATTGTGCATCACGTTCTGAGGCCAAACTGTTGCGATCGCTAAAGAGGGCGCGTTCTTCATTGTTAGTCAAACTCACTTCAATGTCTGGAGTAATGCCTTTTTGACTGATATCAGTGCCGTTGGGGGTGTAGTAGTGAGCGATCGTCACCGCTAGGCCAGAACCATCAGACAAACCATAGAGTGACTGCACGAGGGCCTTGCCATAAGTGGTTGTACCAACAACGGTTGCCCGGTTATTGTCTTGCAGTGCCCCGGTCAAAATTTCGCTGGAACTGGCAGAACGATTATTCACCAGCACCGCCATCGGTAAATCAGTTAACGCTGAGCGATTAGCACTAATTTCGGATGGGGCACCATCTCGATCTAGCGTTCGAACAATCGGCCCCCGTTGGAGCCATAAGCGGCTGATCTCAATGCTGGCAGAGAGTAGCCCGCCGGGATTCCCCCGTAAATCTAAGACAAAAGCTTCAGCGTCTTGCTCAGATAAAGCCTCAATCGCTGCCACCATTTGTTCCGTCGCATGACCGTTGAATTCGTCTAGTCGAATGTAACCAATGCGGTAACCATTGACTTGTTTGAGGTCATGAGCCACGGTTGGTAACTCTAAGCGGGCTCGCGTCAAAATGACTGATTGCGGAGGGCTGCCATTGCGTGAATAAGTTAAGGTGACTTGGGAGTTTTCTGCACCCCGTAGCAATTGTGAAACCCCACTCACACTGAGGCGATCAACCGATTGCCCATCAATTAAAAGGAGGCGATCGCCGATCCGCAAGCCACGCGTTGCTGCCGGAGAAGCCTCGAGGACTCCTGTTACCACAATGGCCCGCGTCTGATCGTCGCGTTGGAGCTGCAAACCAACCCCAGAGACTTCCCCTGCGGTTTGGTCAGAAATTTCCGCATATTCCTGGGGGTCTAAAAACCGGGTGTAAGGATCATTTAAGCGGCGCAATTCATCTCTCAGGGCTGAGTAAGCTGCCTGGGTAGAGGTGTAATCTTGACTTAACAATCGCTGACGGACTTCCAACCAATCCGTCTGGTTAAAAGTAGAATCAACATATTCCCGATGGACGAGTTGCCAAGCCTCATCTAGCACCGCTTTCGGGTTATCTTCAGCCAGCTCTGCGGCCTCTGCAACAGCACTTACCGCAGGCGTTACAGTTGATAATGTCGTCAACAGGGAAGTCGCAATAGCACCCTTCACAACAGCCATCGGTGAAGGAATTCGGCGGTTCGCAGAGCGGGTCATAAGTTAATTGAGGAGATGGGGAGTCGGCAAAAACGAACAGCCACAAGTCAGCGCCCGAATCTTCAAAATGGCTCGAAAGCACGGTGTGTCCTGACCAAAA
This sequence comes from uncultured Halomicronema sp., assembly GCA_964563415.1. Classification (GTDB taxonomy): domain Bacteria; phylum Cyanobacteriota; class Cyanobacteriia; order Phormidesmidales; family Phormidesmidaceae; genus Halomicronema. Next base: position 3,633 of record CAZLYS010000116.1, on the reverse strand, counting down.
GACTGTTGCAAATCAGTCTAGCCAAAAATATTGCTTAGCGGTTGCTGGATGTTCCAATTCTTAGACTGTATTCATGTTTTAGGCACAGGTGATCACTGCCATATAGTTCGGACACCATCACGATCTCAAGTAGGCCTGGGACTGAATTGATAATTACCCATCAGCGCGTCCTGAATAGCCAACCTGCTGGTGAGCGATGATGTTTTAGGGATATGCAGACATACCATCTACCCCTTAGCTCTTAGGCTCTAGCGGCAGTTTATTGAGTCGCTGCCACTTGTTCTGCACCCACCGGCTCAAGGCTTCTCGCTGGTTGATGAGATAAATGCTCACAATCGTGAACGATACCCCAAGCGTTTGGATTGGACTCAAGACTTCACCCAAAAACAAATTGCCAAACAGTAGGGCAAATACGGGGGTCAAGAAAGTCAAAGCACTCAGACTCGTGAGATTGCCTTGAGAGGCCAAGAAGAAGAAAATTCCATAGGCCACAGCACTGCCCAAAATTGTCGAGTAGGCGATCGCGCCCCAACCGGTCAGGTCGATACCGGCCCAGGGCTGTTGTTCACCTAGCAAAGACAGCACCGCTAGTGGCAGGCCGCCTAACACCATATGCCAACCCGTTGCCACGACCGGATCAGCCTCTTGAGAGACATAGCGAATCAAAATCGTACCCACTGCCATCGACAGAGCCGCCATCAGCATCAACCATTCGCCCTGATCGAATAAGAGGCGCAACAGCATCAAACCATCCTGAGGGAGTTCTGCCAGGGTAAAGGTTCCCTGAAAAAAGCTAATCAGCCAGTCATCCGGCAAGCCCAACAGGCTGATCCCCGCTAGGCCAATGGCCAGCCCGAGCCACCCGAGCGGCCCCACTTGCTCTTGAAACAGCCAGCGAGCCATGAGGGCTACGGCCAAGGGCTGTGAATCAATCATGACCGAACCCAAGCCAGCACCGGTACGCACCAGCCCCTGAGCTAAAAAGCCTTGAAACATCGCGCCATCGACGAGCCCAAAAATACCAATCCAAAGCCAGCCGCGCCAGCTAATTTGAAAGCTCCGCCCCATCGCAAGTGCGGCGATCAGCACCAAGACGCCTGCGGGCAGTAAGCGCATGGTCGCCAGAAAAAAGGGAGCGGTGTTGGGAATCACCCCCTTCATGGCCACCATAGCTGTACCCCAAAGGAAAAATGGCGCAATGATGAGAGGTAGCCTCAGCCATGGCTTGTCAGTTGGCAGGTTCAATTCCATAAGTGGAGTCGGCGATCGCAGTAGGCTAGATAAACGTTATTTCAATATAAAGAAACTTGAAGCGTCTAGCCAGCGACCTCGGGTGGTGACCATCGACCAGACGCTTCAATCAGGCGAGTACAATAGGCGATACACGCTTGCCATCGTTTCCACAAATTCTTGTCGGAGGTTGACAAGCCTAGCCACCGTTTTCGTTTGGTTTGCCCCATCTATGATTTGGCCATTTAAGTCTCGTGCTCAACAATCGATCGCTCGTATTGAAGTCAGTGGTGCGATCGCTGGCGCTACTCGCAAAAACGTTCTAGAAGCGCTGGAGCAAGTAATCGAAAAGAAATTTCCAGCGGTATTACTCCGCATTGACAGTCCTGGGGGCACCGTTGGCGACTCACAGGAAATCTACAATGCGCTGTTGCGGTTACAAGATAAAGACATTCCCGTGGTCGCCAGCTTTGGCAACATCTCTGCGTCAGGTGGCGTTTATATCGGCATGGGAGCAAAGCATATTGTGGCTAATCCCGGCACCATAACCGGTAGCATTGGAGTCATTCTCAGGGGGAATAATTTAGAGCGATTGCTCGATCGTGTGGGCGTGTCTTTTAAGGTGATCAAATCAGGGCCGTATAAAGATATCCTCTCCTTTGATCGCGAACTCACGGATGCTGAACAATCGATTTTGCAAGAGCTGATTGATGTCAGCTATGGGCAATTTGTCAAAACCGTCGCCCAAGCTCGTGGGCTGGCCGAAGAGATCGTCCGAGGATTTGCCGATGGCCGCATTTTTACCGGTGAGCAAGCCTTAGAACTTGGAGTTGTGGATCGCCTCGGCACAGAAGAAGATGCCCGCCGTTGGGCTGCAGAACTCGCTGGTTTAGACCCCGAAAAAGCTGCGGTGAAAAAGATTGAGGCTAAAAAGACCGGCGTGCAGAAATTTCTACCAGGACGCAGTCAGTCTGTTTTCGCCCAACTGTTTCCTGAAGCCTCGACGAACCTACAAACAGTCACCAACTGGCTAGAGTTTGAAATTTCCACCTCGGGCTTGCCATTGTGGCTCTATCGCCCCTAGTCAAGCCAATACAGTTTGAATGGATAGAGACTGCTAGGATTGACTCTAGTTCAATCCTGTTTTGACTTTTTAAAAATACTTTTATTAAGACACGTTGGAGGCAATAAGTGTGGGCTGGCGAATTCAGGCGATCCGGGGAGCGACGACGGTGTCTCAAAATTTGGCGGAAGATATCGCTATTGCAACCCAAGAACTGCTAGATGCAATCGAATCGCAAAATCGCCTGAGCCCTGAACACATCATTAGCGTTACCTTTTCCGTCACCCAAGATCTTGATGCCTTATTTCCGGCTGCGGCTGCTCGCCAGCGTGCGGGCTGGGATACTGTGCCTCTGCTTGACGTGCAGCATATGCATGTCGAGGGCAGCCTACCTCGTTGCATTCGAGTGTTGATTCACACCCAAGTCCCGGTGCTGCACGAGCAAGTGACTCATATTTACCTACGAGAAGCAAAAAGCCTTCGTCCAGATTTAGAGAATGCGGCTGTATCAGTGCCCTCTAGCTGCGATTAATCATATGACGATGTCATTACCAAGATGGCAGCCATCCAAATATTAGGAGCTTGCTTGTAAAGAATGGCGGCTGTCCCAAAGAAAATTCAGAACTGGTTTGACTTTGCCCAATTGTGCTTCTACTGCATTGATTCATCAATCAGGCTTTTGTGGCGATTTGTGAGAGTGGAATCGAATTCCTAAAACAAGGTCATACAAGAAACCAAAGAAGTCTTTAGTGCCATTCAGAATTCCCAGCGATTGGGGTGAACCCTTGGAATCGAGCAGAGGTTTCATCACTTCATAGGTCGGCTTATAGCGATACCAAGGTATAGAGGGCCAGAGGTGATGAATCAAGTGATAGTTTTGCCCCATAATGAGTAGGTTGAGAATGCCACTGGGGTACACACGGGCATTTTTCCAGCGATCGCGCTCCTCAAAGGGACGATGAGGCAAGTAGTCAAAAAACAACCCTAGAGCGATGCCGACAACCAAAGCCGGTGAGAACCAATAATTGAAGATGTAGCCCAGAAAATCAAACTGCACAGCTGCAAATACCAGCAGGCCGACGGCTAAACGCCCCAAAAACCACTCCAGCAGTTCCCATTTACGCCAGAGACGGCGTTGAAAGAAATAAATCTCGTGGTAAAAGAAACGAGCCGCAATCAACCACAGCGGCCCCCCGGTTGAGACAAAGTGATCAGGGTCATTTTCCGGATCATTTACATGGGCATGATGTTGCAGATGCACCCGCGTGAATACCGGAAAATGACCCTGATCACTTTGTCTCAACCGGGGGGCCGCTGTGGTTGAGACAAAGTGATCAGGG
>CAZLYS010000115.1:0-9226 GCA_964563415.1 uncultured Halomicronema sp. | reverse complement strand
AGTCTTTTTAATGGATGAACCCCTGTCCAATTGGGATGCCAAACTACGCACCGAAACCCGTGCTCAAATCGTCAATCTTCAGCGGCAATTGGGGATTACCACGGTCTACGTGACCCACGATCAGATCGAAGCCATGACCATGGGCGATCGCATTGCGGTGATGAATGCAGGACAGATTCAGCAGTGCGCTACTCCCCTAGAGCTCTATCGCCGCCCCGCTAACCGCTTCGTGGCTTCTTTTATTGGCTCGCCTCCCATGAACTTTTTGCCGGTGCAAGTCAGCGCACCGCTGTTAATCACCCACTCCGACTTTCGCCTCACCCTACCGGAGTCCTGGGCCGAAACTCTGAAGCCCTACGATGGCCAAACCGTGACCCTCGGCATCCGCCCCGAACACCTCAGTCTCAGTGCCCCCGCCACCAAGAACTTACCCGTCACGGTTAAACGAGTCGAAGCTCTCGGCAGTGAAACTTATTTAGCCGTCCAGTTTGGACAGGACATGCTACAGGTCCGCGTCGAACCCGATCGCACTTTTGCCATTGGGGAAGAACTGTGGCTCGCGATCGCCCCTGAAAAAATTCATCTCTTTGATCCGCAATCTGAAGCTGCATTATTTTCATCAGGTTTGGCATAAGTTCACGTTTACGGGTTTATTAAAGTGCTTAGCCAAACCCCACACACTATGTAGTGAAGTACAACAATTAGCCAGAAAACGACTTGATAGGAAGTCTTTTTGTTTTTATGCCGTAATTGCTGTTGCGCAATCAGTGCTCCTGGCCATCCGCCCAATGCTTCTAATAGATGCAGAGAATTTTCTGAAGTTCGCCAGCGATTCATCTGGGCCCGTTTTTTATCATCGGCATAGGCAAAAAACGTGATCAGACTCATGACTGGATACAACGCGAAGGGTACGACAATCAGAGTATTCAGAAAGAAAATGAGTGAACAAATAAGTGGGAATGCTGCTAAAGGAACCACTAACCAGGGAAACTGGCCACGAGACTTTTTTAAGTCAGCTTTTTGAGCCTGCTTCGACTTTTGGCGCGCACCCACTATGAAGGCATTACGAGCACTTAGCTTCCCGTCTTTGACTACGGTGTAATAACAAATCGTGTCTCCAACTTTGGGACGACGCGTCCGTTCTTTGATCGCTGAAATATGGATAAAAATGTCCTGCTGACCTTGAGCTGGTTTGATGAAGCCAAACCCACGCTCATCCTTCCAGGTGATAAGTTTGCCGCTCTGCAATCCTGTTGTCATGGCAACATCCGAATGCTGATCACTAGTGGATTCAGGTCAAAACCTTGCTGATGGCCAGAGGCGATGACTAATCGGTGACGAAGGGATAATGGCGATAATTTCAGGCCAGAGGTAGGAGACTATTCTGCCTGGTTTTAATCATTATTGAACGATCGCCACTTTATCCGCTGCCATACCCTGCCGTCGTGCTTGAATTTCCAAATAGACCAGTAGCGCGTTAATATCTGCAGGGTTGACGCCACCAATGCGAGAGGCTTGCCCCACAGTCATAGGACGGACTTTGCTCAGTCGTTCTCGCGCTTCTTTTGAAAGGGTATCGATCGCGTTGTAGTCCAAGGCTTCGGGCAGCTTACGATTCGCGTTTTTGCTCACCTGCTCGATCTGCGCCTGCTGCCGCTGAATGTAGCCAGAATATTTAATATCGATTTCAGCCCCTTCTTTTTCTTCACGGGCTAAATCTGCCCGTCCGAGACCGTAGCTGTCCAAATGGGGGTAATGGAAGCCAGGACGTCGCAGCAGATCCGCTAGGGTTATGGAACCCTTGATGCGTTGTCCTGTATCCGCAGCAATGCGCTGGCCGATATCGTCGTGTTCTTTGACGCGCTCTTTGGCTAGGCGAGTTTTTTCGGCTTGAATATTGGTTTGCTTACGTTGGAAAAGCTCCCAGCGGCGATCGCCAATTAGTCCAATTTCGCGACCAAGAGGCGTCAATCGCTGATCGGCATTATCTGACCGCAGCAGCAGCCGGTATTCCGATCTTGATGTCAGCATGCGGTAGGGTTCCCGCAGCTCCTTAGTGCAGAGGTCATCTAGCAGTGTGCCGATGTAGCTGCCTTCGCGGGGCAGCACGATCAGGTCTTGGCCGTTGACCAGCCGTGCTGCGTTGATGCCTGCGACGATGCCTTGAGCAGCGGCTTCTTCATAGCCTGTGGTGCCGTTGATTTGCCCCGCGCAGAACAGCCCGTCTACCCGTTTCGTCATCATGGTGGGGTAGCACTGGGTGGCCGGTAGATAGTCATATTCCACGGCGTAGGCGGGACGCAGCATCGCGCAGTGCTCCAGGCCAGGTAAGCTCCGTAACATGGCGAGTTGCAGCTTCTCCGGCAATCCTGTGGAGAAACCCTGTACGTAGATTTCGGGAATATCGCGGCCTTCGGGTTCGAGAAAAATCTGGTGGCTGTCTTTGTCAGCGAAGCGGACGATTTTGTCCTCGATGCTGGGGCAGTATCGTGGACCTTTGGCATCGACCCAGCCGCCGTATACGGGAGATAGGTGTAGGTTATCGCGGATAATCTGGTGCGTCTCGGCAGTGGTGCGGGTCAGATGGCAGGGCATCTGCTCTCGCTCTACCCAGACATCGGGGTCAAAGCTAAACCAGCGCACGTCCTCGTCGCCGGGCTGCGGTTCTAGCCCGTCAAAGTTGATGGAACGGCGATCAACTCGCGCGGGAGTGCCCGTCTTGAGGCGATCAGTTTCAAAGCCCAGTTTGTCGAGAGTTTCGGTCAGACCCGTGGCGGCAAATTCTCCAGCTCGACCCGCAGACATGGACTTATGGCCAATCCAAATGATGCCACCCAAAAACGTGCCCGTCGTCAGAATGACGTCTTGGCATTTAAACGCGACCCCAAAGTAAGTCTCAACCCCGACCACTTCGTCGTTATCGCCCAGCACCAGATCCGTCACCATGCCCTCGCGGATGGTGAGATTTTCTTGGTTTTCGACAATCCCTTTCATCACAGCGGCATATTCACGCTTGTCGGTCTGCGCCCGCAGCGCCCACACGGCTGGTCCCCGTGAGTTGTTGAGAACACGCTTTTGCAGGTAAGTGCGATCGGTCATTTTGCCGATTTCACCACCCAATGCATCGACTTCATGGGCCAGTTGCGACTTGGCGGGTCCCCCGACAGCCGGGTTACAGGGTTGCCAGGCAATTTTGTCTAAGTTCAGGGTGATGAGTAAAGTGCGACAGCCGAGCCGAGCCGATGCTAAGGCTGCCTCACAGCCGGAATGTCCGCCCCCGACGACGACGACATCGTATTCATCTAAAAAGTCAACAGAACTGGGAGCAACCATGAAACCTGTCAAGAATTGTGGGCGTTCGTGAAGCAATTATTGCCACTGCAACCTCGATTTTAACGGCTCAGTTCCACAAATCGAGATGGCTAGCGACTCAGTCAGTCAACGCCCCATCGGCTCAACGGCCGACAGAATCAGTGCGCTGGCATATCAAACTGGATAAACACATCTTGCATCGTACTAGGACGTGATCGCCTCAATCCCTGGCTCAATCCATGAATCAACTGTTTGCGGATCCATCACAGAAAAAGTATATTACTACTTGGTTTTATCGATATTTAGTTTCGCTCGATTAAAACTGACAACACCTGTGGCAAGAGGAAAGAAGTGATGACATTGTTGGTTGGGTATGTGTTGGCAATCGCGATCGGGCTAAGTCTGGGTTTGATTGGTGGTGGTGGCTCAGTGCTAGCAGTTCCCATCATGGTTTATGTGTTGGGGGTGCCGACTAAATCCGCGATCGCCATGAGTCTATTTGTCGTGGGTGTCGTCAGTCTTTTGGGGGTGATTCCCCAATGGCGACAGGGCAATGTCAGCTTCAAAACCTTTGTTGTGTTTACCCCAGCGGCAATGGTGGGGACATTTTTGGGGGCAAAAATTGCGGGTCTGTCCTGGGTCAGTGATACTTTGCAATTAATTGCCTTTGGCCTGGTGATGGTGGTGACGAGTCTGTTCATGATTCGCCAGAGTACAAAGCGCCTGCCCAGCAGTGTTGGGGCCATGGCCCGTCATGACCCCCATCCACACCACGGCATCTTGCCGCATTGGTTATTGATTCCCCTAGAAGGTATCGTTGTCGGCATCGTGACCGGATTTGTTGGGGTCGGCGGTGGTTTCCTCATCATTCCAGCACTGGTATTGCTGGGCGGTATTCCCATGAAAAAAGCCGTTGGAACTTCTCTTTTAATCATCGCGGGCAAATCTGCGATCGGTTTTATGGAATACCTGAATCACGTCACCCTTGACTGGCCACTCATGCTGACCTTTACCCTGGCTGCAAGTATCGGCATGGGGGCTGGCATTTATGCCTCACGGAGCATTGATGGTCGTCACTTACAAAAGGGGTTCGGCTATTTTGTGCTCGCCGTCGCTATCTTCATTTTGCTAAAGCGGTAAAACCAAGTTGGTGGAGAAAATTGCAGGAACGGTTTAACCATCGGTGAGGCGGGACTTGGGGCTGATTTTAGAGCTGTGAGTGGGAGCTCCACCAACGTCTTCTGGCATTGCTGAATCGAAGTATGAATCCGGATTTGAGGCCGCGGGCAAGATGCCCGCTCTCCTCTCTCGACGGGGAGTCAGCCCATATTATTCTTCTCGCCAGTGATTCAATTCATACCCAAAATCAGCAACGTCTAAGCAGCTTGGGTGCAAACCAGCTGAGATGAACTGACTGCACTCTCAAATTTGGGCCAAAATAGGTTTGGATCAGTTGGGTGCTTATGGATACCATTGAGGCCGCGATCACTCATGGATCGCTAGGGTAACTGGGCGCAAACTGCTCTTTTGAGAAATTGGCAGCGGAGGTGAAGATCTTGAATCAGCGTTGGATGTTTGCTCCCAAAGCAATGGGCCGTAGACGGTTTGTTAGATATGGCTCGCTATTGGTAGGGGCAGGGGTAGTCGCAGCATGTGGAGGGACTAGCACTGACACACCATCGACCTCAGAGTCTTCAGAGTCTATAGAGAGTGGTGCGAGTGATGAACTGCAAACCATTACCTTTGGGACAAATTGGTACGCCCAAGCTGAGCATGGTGGTTTTTACCAAGCGATCGCGACCGGTATTTACGCCGAGCACGGCCTCGATGTCACCATCAAAATGGGTGGCCCCCAGGTCAACGGCACCCAACTGTTGATGGGGGGCGGTATCGATTTCTTTATGGGGTATGGGTCCGATGCCCTGCAGGCCGTCCAAGCGGGCATTCCCAAAATCACCGTCGCGTCGATCTTCCAAAAAGACCCTCAAATTATCATTGCCCACCCCGATCAGGGCATTGCCTCCCTCGAAGATTTGCAGGGCAAACCGATTTATATTTCTTCGGCGGCTAACATTACCTATTGGCCCTTTCTTGCCGCGAAGTATGGCTTTACTGAAGATATGAAACGGCCTTACAACTTCAACCCTGGCCCCTTTCTGGCAGATAAAAATTCGGCCCAACAGGGTTACTTAAGTTCTGAGCCGCTGTCTATTCGAGAAGAAGGTGGCTTTGAGCCGGTGGTGTTGCTGCTGGCAGATTATGGCTACGATCCCTACTCCACTACGATTGAGACGCGACAAGAAATTGTCGACAGCGACCCTGACCTAGTGCAGCGATTTGTGGATGCCTCGATCAAGGGGTGGTATAGCTATCTCAATGATGATCCCACCCCCGGTAACGAGCTGATCAAGCAGGCTAATCCTGAGATGTCGGATGAACAGATTGCTTACGGCATCGAAAAAATGAAGGAGTACGGCATCGTGGTGTCTGGGGATGCGGCAGACCTGGGCATTGGTGCGATGACTGCCGATCGCTGGGAATCCTTTTACGACAAGCTGGTAGAAGCCGAAGTGTTGGGATCTGAGGTCGATTACACCCAGGCGTTTACGCTAGAGTTTGTGAACAAAGGTGTGGACTATTACCAGGCCTAACGTGGGTCATTTTGGCCAGGGCCGCCCGGCCTGACTTTTATGAGAGCATCATGTCGACTGCGATCGCGCTGCACCAGATCAATAAAGTTTATGCCAATGGCACCGTGGCGCTGCAGGGCATTGATCTCACCATCCGCAAAGGTGAATTTGTCAGCTTGGTGGGGCCGTCGGGCTGTGGCAAAAGTACCGTACTGAAGCTGATGGCGGGCTTGTCTGTACCCACTAATGGTTATCTAGAATCGCCTGAGGTGGTTGGCGATCGTGACCTCGCATTTGTGTTTCAAGATGCCGCACTGATGCCTTGGGCCACAGTGTTGGATAACGTTCACCTACCGCTAAAGCTCAAGGGACAATCATTACGGTCTAGTCGCAGTCGCATTCAAGCAGCGCTCAATCTGGTGGCCCTGGAGGGATTTGAGCACAGCTATCCCCGACAGCTCTCAGGAGGGATGAAGATGCGCGTTTCCATTGCTCGCGCTTTGGTGACCAATCCTCAGATATTGCTGATGGATGAGCCCTTTGGCGCTTTGGATGAAATGAGCCGCAGCCGCTTGAATGGTGACTTACTAAAGCTTTGGGAACAGTATCACTGGACGGTGGTATTTGTGACCCACAACATCTATGAGGCGGTGTATTTGTCTAATCGGGTGGTGGTCATGGGGGCGCAGCCAGGGCGGATTGTGGCGGAGGTGCCTATTGAGGTGCCCTATCCCCGCGACGCCGACTTTCGTACATCGCCCCAGTTCAACCAATACTGCCGCGACATCAGTCATTGGCTGGCCGCGGGAGAAACGATGCCGATATCGTCCCTGTCCTCCTTGCCATCTACATCTGCTCCATGATCCTCAAAGATCCTCAATCACCCCGCCTACAGGCCCCGCCGTACCCTGCCAAGAGCGTCCCAAAGGAGAAGTTTACAACTCGGGTGTGGTTGGCGATCGCCCGCCCAGAGGTGATGGCACCCATTTGGGTGGGACTGTTGGTGCTCCTACTGTGGGAAGGGGCGGTGCGATGGTTTGCGGTGCCGCCGTACTTACTACCAGGGCCACTGCTGGTGGGCCAAACGTTGATTGCCGACTGGCCAGAGTTGTTTCCCTCCTTGATGATGACGCTGCTCATTACGGTAATGGCATTTCTCGCAGCAACGGTGTCAGGGCTACTCTTGGCGGTTTTGTTTACTCAAAGCAAGTGGATTGAGCGCAGCCTGTTTCCCTATGCGGTGATTTTGCAAACGACACCGATTGTCGCGATCGCCCCGCTGATCATCATCTGGTTCAAAAACAGTACTTTTGCGGCCCTGGTTGTCTGTGCGTGGATCGTGGCCCTGTTTCCCATTGTGTCTAATACCACCTTGGGATTGAATAGTGCTGATCGCAACTTGCAAAATCTGTTTCAGCTTTACGGAGCTTCGCGGTGGCAAACGCTATGGCATTTGCGTTTGCCGAGCGCCATGCCGTACTTTTTGGGAGGTTTGCGCATCAGCGGCGGTCTAGCGCTCATCGGCGCAGTCGTAGCCGAATTCGTCGCCGGTACTGGCGGTGTGCGCTCGGGCATCGCGTACCAAATTCTCATATCCAGCTACAAGCTCCAGATTCCCCGCATGTTTGCGGCCTTGCTCATGACCACCGGGTTGGGAGTCTTGATCTTTGTGAGCCTGACCTGGCTCAGCGATCGCCTGCTCCGCCACTGGCACGAAAGCGCCCTGCAGCGGGAGAATTAGTGGCGACGAAAGTAAAGTTTGGTAGATTGGCCCTATTCCTAATCAAGCTTCGACAAAGGCTGATGCGATTTTCGGTTGAGTGAATTTAACGCCATATGGTGATCGCTTCCTTGATTCCGCCACCGCCGACAGATGCTTTCTGGCTGTGCAATACCCGCATTCCTCACTGTTTTTGAGATGTAACTGTCGATCATCGTGCTGTTATTGAGGGCCTCGCAGCCCCGCCGTTTCTAGAAGAAGTTAGTAGCGGTAGATCTGCACGTTCAAGTTGGGAAAATTGCCGCGATCGCTCCCGTGGGGACGGCTCCTGCCGACAGTTCAGCGATTGATTTGGTGAGTGATTCCCTTGGTGTGGCTCTCCTGCCACCTAGTTCTGCGTAAGTCTTAATATATAGCGGCATGCAGTCGAGTCAAGCACACACTGTTCCCTACTCCCTATTCCCTGTTCCCTTCAAGCAGACGAACTGTACTTGACCAAACTGCACAGGGCTATATTTCTGGAGAACGTCTAAGGATGACGCCTCCAGCAACCCGACGATTGGCTCAATCGCTGGCTGCGCCGAGTTCGTAGGCGCTACATTTCCCGTAAATATACAGACTTAGCCCTTTTTAGCCCTGGGCACACTAATGCTTACCGTATTGACTCAGCCACTGCGTTGTCATTAGTCATCGCGGTGACATTGGTACAAAGAATCAACATGTGCAACTTCAAAACGCTACTCAGGCAGTTACTGTTCAACCCGCGATCGCTGCTGAGCCTAAGTGTTTTGTTACCGATCCATTTCTACTTGGCAAAGATTTCCAGCATTTTTGCCTTTCCTGACGGTACTGGCATCATCTGGCCTTCTACGGGCATCTTCATGGCCGCGCTATTGCTGTTGGGGCGTCGGCACCTGATTGTACCGATCTTCATTTGTAATTTAGTCGCCAGCCAATTTTTGGACTATCAGCATTGGCCTACGAGCTTGTTAGTCGCCGCGCTCAGCAGCCTGGAGGTGCTTCTAGTCAGCAGCCTCATTTTGTGGATCATTAAACGACCCTATCCTTTCAACCGCGTCGCTGACACCTTGAAGTATCTGGCCTTGCTAGTGCCTGTGCCGCTCGTCACCTCTGCTTTAGCCATTGCCGTACAGTGCCTGTTTGGTAGCAGCAGTTGGCAAGACTTTGGGCTGCTCTATTTCTCCGGGTTTACCTCAGTGACGACGGCCATGGTGGTGGTCTCGCCAGTGCTGATTTGCATTTGGCAGTCGATTCAAGATGACTGTGTTTGGCAGCCGCCTCAAGACAACCGTTGGCAGCTAAGTGCCGCCGAATGCATCGAATTTGCTGTGGTGCTGGGGTTATTGGTACTCATTGGTCTGATTGCCTTTGCGGGTGCCGCCCCGATTGAGTACACCATGATGTTGCCGCTGATGTGGGCGGCGCTCCGCTTTGGGCCAAGAGAATCGGCCCTTTTAGCCTTGGTGATGAGCGTGATCTCCATCGCTCAGACTCTGGGGGGCAACGGTTCGTTTGCGCAGGGTGAGATCTACCGAGCGGCCAT
>CAZLYS010000114.1:2635-9230 GCA_964563415.1 uncultured Halomicronema sp. | reverse complement strand
CCGTAACTTTTAAGGAACAAGACAAATGAAGAACATGATGTTTAAGACCGCGATCGCTGGTGTCGCAGCCACTGTTGGTTTCACCGCAGTAGGTTTAGAAGCTGCTCACGCCCAACACTTTTATTTGGGTGGTCATGGTGGTCTTGACTGGTCTTATGACTATGAAAAGGATGGTTTAGATCTGCACGTTACTGGTTTTTCTACAAGCGGTCGGCGTAAAGTTTACCAGGACTACTATGGAATCGGAGTCTATGGCGGTCGGCGCAACGATAATAGTGTTGAATTAGACGGCTACGGTAAGGATGAGTCACTACTGTTTGACTTCAAAGAGCATACAGTAAGGCTTGTTTCAGCTGTTTTTTCGAGAGTTGGCAAGAACGATGATTTTGAAGTCTATGTCGATCACAATGAAACGCCCCTCGTCTCTGCCGATATCATTGGAGGCAATAAATGGGACACCGGGTTTGGCTACTTTAATTTCTTGAATTTAGATGGAAATGAGGGATCCAAGTTTGAATTCACGGTTCAGGGTAAAAACGATGATTACTTCCTCAAGTCCCTAAAAGTTGAGAAAGTTGTTGAAGCCGTTCCCGAACCTGCTTTAATGCTGGGACTAGGCTCTGTTGCAGCTGCGGGTCTGCTAGCGCAGAAACGCTCTCGTAAAGAGACCGCATAAGTCTCATACCTGTTTACGTTCTTACAAGAGATTTGAACAGTTGCAGGAGCAGTTGCAAGACTGCTCCTGTTGTTTATGTACCTCAACCTTTAGCGCATCTGCCACTACTAAAGTTCCATCAGTTGGGCAGGATCATCAAAGTTGCCATTCGCAATGTTTTACTACTCTTCTGCGACTACTGGATGAGAGAAGACGCGACTATTCCCTGAATTCGGAAAAAATGAGGAAATCCCGATATCTGTGAGCAATCTAGGGTCATTATTGCTTACAGATTTTGTTGTTATGAGCAGGTGTCATCCTCAAAGGTAGGTTTTCCGTGAATTTAGAAGCGTTTTGGACGAATATTTCCAGTGATTTGGTTGGGGTTGGGCTGAAACTGATTGGCGCGATCGCTTTTTGGATCATTGGTCGCTGGCTGATTCGGCTCGTGATCAAGATAATGAATCGTTGGTTTAAGAAAACGGCGATCGAGCCTACCTTGTTTGTTTACGCCAGAGGAGTATTGGGAGCACTACTCAACATCATCCTCGTCGTGGCGATCTTTGGTTTCCTGGGTGTTGAAACGACCTCCTTTGCCGCCTTGTTAGCCGGTGTTGGCCTAGCAATTGGTACCGCTTGGGGTGGTCAACTCACCCACTTTGCGGCTGGATTCTTTATTGTGGTTTTGCAACCGTTTCAGGTTGGGCAGTTCATCTCAGCGGGTGACATTACAGGCACCGTCGAAGAAATTGGCCTGTTTACGACAACCATTACCCGTCCTGATAATGTCAAAACCATTGTCAGCAACAATACGTTCTTTGAAAATCCCATTGAGAACTTTTCCGCAAATCCGTATCGCCGGGTAGAGTTAGTGGCTCAGTTGGATAGTTCAGTCAATTACAAAGTTGCGATCGAACGGTTAAAAGCGAAAATTGCCCAAATTGAAAACATTGCTACTGACCCAGCTCCCGATGTCGAAGTTTTAGAGTTGAACCCGATGGGGCCGGTCTTAGCAGTGCGTCCTTACTGCGCCCAAGATGATTACTGGCAAGTTTATTTTGATACGAATCAGGCTATTTTAGACGTCTGTGGCAGTGAAGGATATCCATCTCCTAAACAGCACTACACCATTCACCAACGGGCTGCCTAACCAAATAATTGGTCAACTTCAAGATGTTCTTTTTGGGTCATAAAAAAGCATAAGAGTCTCTACGCTTTTTTATGACCCTGCACTTGTTTGTGTGGATCAGAAAATTATTCTGGCTGAGTACTTTTGACTGTCGGCTCATCTAGCAGGTTGGCATAGACAAAACCGGCTAAAACAGCGCCTAAAATGGGCGCGACCCAAAAGAGCCATACTTGACTCAATAAAGCGCCTCCAGCAAAGAGGGCTGGCCCTAAGCTCCGCGCCGGATTCACCGAGGTGTTGGTAATAGGAATACTGATGAGGTGAATCAGAGTCAGTGCCATCCCGATCGCGATCGGCCCAAAGCCAGCCGGAGCCCGACGATCGGTCGCCCCTAAAATCACAACCAAGAAAATAAACGTCAGCAGGACTTCGGCGATCAGACAAGACAGCAAGTTATAGCCACCGGGGGAATGCGCCCCATACCCATTCGTGGCTAGTGGATTGCTACCAGCAAGTTCAAACCCCGGCTGGCCACTAGCGATCAAGTACAACAAGCCTGCTGCCGCGATCGCCCCCACCACTTGAGCAAGGATATAAGGTAGCAAATCACCGCTCGGGAACCGACCACCCGCCCAGAGTCCAAAGGAAACCGCAGGGTTAAAATGACCACCAGAAATATGGCCCACTGCATAGGCCATGGTCAGCACGGTCAACCCAAACGCGAGGGAAACTCCCAAAAATCCGATACCGAAGGGGAAGGTGTTATCACCCGATAAAAAACCCGCTGCAAAGACCGCACTGCCGCAGCCACCAAACACCAACCAAAAGGTGCCGATAAATTCAGCGCTTAATTTTTTACTTAGTGGCATTGTTATTGCCTCCTAAAAAGTAGTTAAAGACTTCTCCAACAAAACTCTTAAACACAAGAGCCTGATCCTCCAACCGTCAAGGTTTCAACTCAACTTCAGTCATTTTAATAGCATTCCAGATTTCCAGAAGTCTATCTCATTCAAGACTTTCACCCAAGCTAGATGCTCTGGCAATCGCTTAAGCCGTATAAGTTTGC
The DNA here is from genome assembly GCA_964563415.1 of uncultured Halomicronema sp. Classification (GTDB taxonomy): domain Bacteria; phylum Cyanobacteriota; class Cyanobacteriia; order Phormidesmidales; family Phormidesmidaceae; genus Halomicronema. Next base: position 6,380 of record CAZLYS010000114.1, on the reverse strand, counting down.
ACCAATCCAGACAGTATCAATACTGAGCCCGAAAGTTTTAAAACTAGAGTTACTCAGCAGCGCATGGTCTTTTTAAGGAGATCAGTAATCTTGATAGATGTAATCCATAGCGCAAATTCTGATCGATTTCAGGATGATGGTATGGTTTTCAATATCAATAAATATTGTTACTACAAAAAAGCACCCCAACTGCCGAGTCAGGGTGCCTTGATCGATTTTATCGGGTTGAGATCGCTAGCCGAGTTATCGTCTGACTAGTTTCTTAGAAATCTTACGAATGCGGACAGATTCTGGCGTCACTTCGACCATTTCATCAGAGCTGATATATTCCAACGCGCGCTCTAGGCTCATCTCAACGGGAGTCTGCAATTGCACCAGTTCGTCACCGGTGGCAGAGCGATGGTTGGTGAGCTGCTTGGTTTTGCAAACGTTCAGCTCGAGGTCTTGAGGGCGATTGTTTTCGCCAATGACCATGCCCTTGTAGACCTTAGTACCGGGCGTGATGAAGAACACACCACGATCTTCAGCATTTTTTAGAGCGTAGAAAGTAGCAGTCCCTTCTTCAAAGGCCACAAGTACACCATTACGGCGAGTTTCGACCTCTCCGCTCATGGATCGATATTCCAAAAAGCTGTGATTCATTAAGCCTTCGCCCCGCGACAGCCGCATGAAATCGCCTCGGAAGCCAATCAACCCTCTGGCTGGTACCACAAATTCCAGTGTCGAACGCCCCGTACCCGTGACACGCATATCTTGCATTTCACCACGACGCTGACCGAGCCGCTCCATACAGCCACCAACCGCATCTTCTGGTACATCAAGGACAACGAGCTCGTAAGGCTCACAGGGTTGACCGTTGATTTCACGATAAATCACCTGAGGCTGCGACACCTGAAACTCGTAACCTTCACGACGCATATTTTCAATCAAGATGCCGAGGTGCAGTTCACCCCGACCCGAAACGGAAAAGCGATCGGGAGAATCCGTCGGTTCCACCCGCAGGGCGACATTTGTTTCAAGCTCGCGCATCAGGCGATCGCGCAGTTGCCGCGATGTCACAAACTTGCCCTCTTTACCGGCAAACGGTGAGTCATTGACCGCAAAGGTCATGCTGAGGGTCGGTTCATCTACGCTGATGAGCGGTAACGCTTCGGGATTATCGGGGCAGGCGATGGTCTCTCCGATATTGGCATCCGCAAAGCCCGCGATCGCCACAATCTGTCCAGCACTAGCTTCTTCAATTTCAATGCGCTGTAGCCCTTCGAAGCCAAGTAGCTTAGTGATCTTCGATTTATTGTGCTTGCCTTCACGATCAATGAGTACCGCTTGCTGCCCAACTTGCACCGTCCCATTATGAATTTTGCCGATGACGATACGGCCCAAATATTCTGAGTAGTCTAGTGTGGTGACTTGCAGCTGAAAAGCCTTGGCCGGATCACCCACTGGCGGGGGCACATGGTCCAAAATTGCTTCAAACAAGGGCTGCATGTCCTTGTTTTCATCATCGAGCTCTTTTTTCGCAAACTCGCTGAGGCCAGATGCATAAAGGTAGGGAAACTCACACTGGTCATCGTCGGCCCCCAACTCGATAAACAGATCCAGCACCTTATTAATGGCGTTGTGTGGATCGGCCTGGGGGCGATCGATTTTGTTCAGAACGACGATTGGTCTGAGACCCTTTTCCAATGCCTTTTTGAGCACAAAGCGCGTTTGCGGCATTGGCCCTTCGTTGGCATCCACAATCAGAATGCAGCCATCGACCATCCCCAGCACTCGTTCAACTTCGCCGCCAAAGTCAGCGTGGCCAGGGGTATCGACAATATTAATCAGCGTGTCTTTATAGTGAACCGCTGTGTTCTTGGAAAGAATGGTGATGCCCCGTTCCCGTTCCAAGTCATTAGAATCCATCACGCAGTCAGGAATCTCTTCTCCCTCACGGAAAATGCCGGACTGTTTGAGTAGCGCGTCTACGAGCGTCGTTTTGCCGTGGTCAACGTGGGCGATAATAGCAACGTTGCGAATGGGAAGAGTCATGATTTCTGGGAAATCCTGTGATGTGTAGAAAAGTGCGATTGCGTAACGAAATGTCCTTTGACAAAGGTCAATCTTAACAATTGTAACGTACGCTTCAACGCCTTGAGCAGACGAATGTTTTGTGGTTGCGAGAGAAAATTCAGGTCGTTTTCTATCTGGCTTTCTAGAGCATCATCTGCTGCATTTTTTATCAATTCTCAGACCAGATGATAGTGTGCCTCCATCCATGCGTAGGATGAGAAAGCGGAATGCGGGCGGACGGGAGTGTGGTTACCACATCAAGAGAATCCATGTTGCCTTTGGAGACTATTGGGTGGCGCGAATGGGCCACGTTGCCGCAGCTAGGGATTCATCGCATCAAGGCCAAAGTCGATACGGGCGCTCGAACCTCAGCATTACATGCATTTGACTTGGATTATTTTGAAGACTCACTGAGGCTCATGGTGCACTTTAAGGCGCACCCGCGACAGCACGATACCAGCCTCACTGTCGAGGCAATCGCTCCAGTTTTAGAAAAACGACCCATCCGCAACTCAGGTGGGCAGACACAAGAGCGGCCCGTGATTCTAACCACAGTGTCATTGGGGCAGCAACCCTGGACTATCGAACTCACCTTGACGAATCGAGACGTGATGGGCTTTCGCCTGCTGTTGGGACGTACAGCCATCCGTCAGCGTTTTTTAGTAAACCCTGGCAGTTCCTATTTAATGAGCCAACTTAGTCATAACGCTGCCCCTGCTGATGAGAGTAATGAAGCAGGTCGATCGTGAGAATCATCATTTTGTCTCGTGATAGCACGATTTATTCCACTCGTCGTCTCAAAGAAGCGGGTGAAGCCCAGGGGCATGAAGTGCGTGTGATTGACCATATGCGCTGCTATATGGACATCACGGCCCATGATCCAAAGGTGCTCTACCAGGGCAAACCCATTGCTGATGCCGATGCAATTATTCCTCGTATTGGAGCATCCAACACGTTCTACGGTGCGGCAGTCGTGCGACAGTTTGAAATTATGGGGGTGTTTACCCCCAACTCGTCACAGGCCATTACGCGATCGCGCGACAAGTTGAGCAGCCTGCAACTGCTGGCTCGCCGTGGCATCGGGCTGCCCGTTACGGGGTTTGCGCACTCAACTCAAGACATTGACGGTTTAATTGAACTCGTGGGTGGTGCCCCCCTCGTAATCAAACTGCTAGAGGGGACCCAAGGCATTGGTGTTGTATTGGCAGAAACTTACCAGGCAGCGAAGTCTGTGATTGAAGCATTTCGGGGACTCGATGCCAATATCCTCGTGCAGGAATATATCCAGGAGGCCAAAGGCGCAGATATCCGTTGCTTCGTAGTGGGGAATAAAGTCATTGCATCGATGAAACGACAGGGAGCAGACGGTGAGTTTCGCTCTAACCTCCATCGCGGCGGCAGCGCCTCCAACGTCAAACTAATGCCAGAAGAGCGGAGTACTGCCGTGCGAGCAGCCAAAGCTATGGGTTTGCGAATTGCAGGGGTCGACTTGTTGCGCTCTAATCACGGCCCAGTCGTGATGGAGGTGAATTCTTCGCCAGGCTTAGAAGGCATTGAACGGTATACCGATATTGATGTGGCTGGCAAAATTATTACTTACATCGAAAAAAGTCTTGCCCTCGCTGAGTCATCGGGAGAGCGGACCTAATCCATCCCCAGCTCACTCAATCTTCTCCGCGTTTGTCCTTTC
>CAZLYS010000114.1:0-2612 GCA_964563415.1 uncultured Halomicronema sp. | reverse complement strand
AAGGGATTGGCGACGCTTGCTGACCTCACTCAATAGCCTTTGCCAGGTCAATTCCAATCACGCTTGCAGATGTACCAGTGCGGCTCGATCTGCTTAATCACGCTGCCACCATTCGTACAAGTGTCATGGACATCTTCTGGATTATCTGTAGAAACGTAGACCAGAGGCAGATAAAACTCTTCAATCACAAAGTCGACCTGCATGGCCTCACCCTCAAAAGACTCGCTAGCCCAAGCAAAGTCGTAGAAGGGGCGATCAGGCAGTTTAGCGGAACCTTCGTTTGACCGTTCCAGATCCGTCACGGCGGTAGTAGCGAGTTGCGTCAACTCACTACGATGAGCTGAAAAAGTGTCTTCGACTTGTTGCACGGCTTCTGGTGTAGCCACTGATTGCAAACAGCCTGTCAGCGCGATCGCTAATCCCGGCCCTCCCAAGAGGCAACGTTGCAACTTTGTGTATCGCGTACGGCGAACAACCCTCAGTGACTTTAATCTTGCCAAGTTGCGAAGCTGCTTACTTTAAGACAACACCACGAGCCATCAGCACCCTTTGTTGAGTGACAGCGATCGCCTCTCAAGGGGTTGAGCTCATGTCATCATTTTGACCGAGATCTCACCTGTACGAAACAGCATTTGACGGCTCGCTCCTTTAAGATTTCCTTTGCAAAGTTAAAGGCAAGATTAACGATAATAATATTTTTTCTAAATACGTCGGAAGCCTAAGTCCTGTAAACAATCCCTTCAAAGAGGATCATAAATATTAATGAGATATCCGTAAAAATGATTAAGTATTAGACATCAACGATTCGATCATAGCTATAGACTCAACAGAAGTATTTATGGGGCATATAAAGCATGCCCCATAAATAAGCGATCGTGAGCTTATGTTACTTCTAGGGCAGATTATTATCGGAAAGGCTGATGGTATTTGATTAAAAACCACCTGAAATTCATAAAAACCTGCTTGCCTACCCATACGAGCTTCTACAAGACTAGCTTTAGCAATATTCACTGCTGACATAAAATTCCTAAATTCATAACTGATAAAGGAATGCCATGAAAGCTTAAAAAAACAAATTGTTTGCGCCGTTGAGACCGACATGTCCACCACAATCAAGGGAAGTAACCCACGTGGCTATTCTGTGACAACCTGAGTGCCATTCATTATCAACTCTCCACCTTTGGAAAACCCCAAAAGATGGTCTGTCCATGAAACTTTCTCAAGATTATGTTCTCGTGCTGGATGAACAGAAGTGTCATCCTTCGAGACCAGCCTTATTTAATATTTGCGAGCATTGTGCATTTGTGACGGCAACCTCAGTTGAGCACGCAGTTGAGCAAGCCCAACAGAAAAATCCTTGTCTCGTCATTTTGGTGGGTGAGAACCAGAGCTGGTTCGAGCATCAGGTCAGGGTATTACGCCAAGCAAATCAAAGTCCATCAATGACGATCGTGGCCCTCACAGAATCGGGGTCCCCACGGTGGCATAGTACTGATCGCCAACTCGACCTCGATGGATTTCTTGTACAGCCATTGACTGACGATATTCTCGTGTCACTGGTACAGTCGGCCATGATTAAACAGTCCTACCGAAAAACTGGCTAGCGCCGCAGGGTACCACCTCTCTAACTAGAGAAAATCCTATACTTAGCCCAACAGCTTCTGCGTTTCGGCCTCGCTTGAGCCAATCGTGTCCCATGAGTGTGTCAGGAGTTGCCGCAGCCAAGGCGACTGTAGATGCCTCTGAAGACATCTGTTGAGCCAGATGCATCGTCTTGCCACATCACCTGGTTTTTCGGCAGCTTGAATTGATGCCGTGACCACTGGCCAGTCAGCCGAAGCGGTGATTTAGATCAATTCTTCAGTTGACTGAAGAAAATACAATCGTGTAAACATTCAAGGCCTGAGTATTTCAAAAACGTTAAGTACAAACGATGAAGATATAGTTCATCGTTGACTACAGTTTTTTAATGATTATTCAAACAGCATCATTATTCGGAAAAGTTGCATCTAGGTTTCATCTATTAATTAGTAGTTATGTTGATTAGTGTGCGGGGGTATGCTTGTGCTGCCAAGAGTTGTGACTGAGAGCCAAGTTCAACCTTTTAAATTTTGGTTTAACGATAGCTTGCAAGAGGGTGTGCATTTTCAAAACGAGCTCTACTATCGATTGCGCAAAACCCCCATTGCCGAGCGCAGTCGTGTGTATCACTTAGCTTGTAAGCTGGTGCAGCACGGTGCTGACGTTTTCATGACGGCATCAGCAGAGGAGTGCAGTATTTGGGCAAATTTGCGCAATCAGAAAATGTTTGCGGCCAGTATGGCCAATCTGTTGTCGCTACCGACGGCAGACAACTTCACGCGTTGAACCTGGTCACTGATCCGCTTTAGCCCTCCTTTCTTCTGAAAGAGTCGATGCATGCATATTTTCAGCGTTTGGATGGACTGAGGCTATCGTGTCATCTCAAACGGCAGAGCTCAGTGTCAACCTCTGGGAATCAGCTATCCGTCATCCACGAATCGTTACTGGCCGAGTCCGCAGCCCTGCGTGCCCCTAGTGAACGTCAGTTCGACGGCTTAAAAGATCGCCTCAGGAAGAGCAGGCAAGCCTTT
>CAZLYS010000113.1:2995-9239 GCA_964563415.1 uncultured Halomicronema sp. | reverse complement strand
GGTGCCCCTCGGGGCCTACAGCCTGGTTTTGGCAGAACCCGGTTTAATTCGCCGCATTATCGGGGGATTGATTTTGATCATGGCGCTGTTATTAAACAGCGGCAAGCTCCACTATCACCAGTCTTATCTTTGGCTGACCTTGGCCGTGGGGGGGCTGAGCGGTTTCCTCACGGGCCTAGCGGGTATCGGTGGCCCACCCGTGGTGCTCTACGAAATGTCCGGGGACAACTCCGCTGTCACCAACCGGGCCAATCTGATCGTATTTTTCGCTGTCACGCAGAGTCTTGCCCTGGGCCTTTATGGGGCTAGCGGCCTGCTCACGATCACCGTTTTTCAACGCTTTGCCATCTTTGTGCCAGTTTTTGTGGGCTGCCTGTTGCTGGGCCGTTTGGGCTTCAAGCGGATCAACGAGCAGCTGTTTCGGCGGTTTGTCTATGGCCTGTTGCTAGTCGCTGGTGGACTGGCGTTAGTCATGCCTGCCACCTAAGGGGCCGGATAACTGCCTTTTCGGCACGGTGCCAGGTTGCCCCAAAGTCCCAGACGGCGACGGAGCCCAAAACCTATATCAGAAGAAGGATTGCCATGAAATTATCCTCAAAGTCGCTCGCCAACTCTGCTGCCGCTACGGCGGTCAGCACCTGGAAAACCTACGGCACGGCGCTCTGGCCAGGGCTCTTGCTGGCCAGCGGCATCGCGATCGCGGCTGTGGGGTTAGGCCAATGGATTGGCATTGATAGCCTGAATCCACTGCTGATTGCGGTGCTGCTGGGCATCGGCTGGCGATATGTTTTGGGGTTGCCGGATTTCGTCCGACCCGGCGTGCAATTTGCGATGAAGCGAGTCTTGCGGCTAGCCGTCATTTTGCTGGGACTGCGCCTCAGTCTCACGGAAGTCATTGCGGTGGGGCCAGCGGTATTAGTGGTGGTGGCTACTAGCACCTTGAGCACCTTTTATCTGACCAATTGGCTGGGGCGATATCTGCAAGTCGGGCGACGACTGACTCAGCTGATTGCGGCCGGGACTTCCGTTTGTGGGGCTTCAGCCGTGATTGCCACGAATGCCGTTATTGATGGCTCTGAAGAAGAGATGACCTATGCCATCTCAACGATCACGAGCTTCGGCACTTTGGCGATGTTGACCTACCCGCTGATTGCCAATCTATTTAGGCTGACGCCGACTGTGTTTGGGCTCTGGTGTGGGGCCTCTGTGCATGAGGTGGCCCAGGTCATTGCGACGAGCTTTCAACAGGGCAACTTCAGCGGCGAGCTGGCGACCGTGACCAAGCTCTCGCGGGTGTTACTGATCATCCCGATCATGCTGAGTTTGAGCTGGCAAAAACAGCGTACTGGTCTCAAACAGAAGCCCAATAGTACCTTTCCGATTCCATGGTTTGTCTTGTTTTTTAGCCTCCTCGTCATCATTAATAGCCTGGGTGTGGTGCCCGCGCCGCTTAAAACTTCGGTGATAGGCATGAACCAAGTTTTGCTTTGTATGTCGTTAGCGGCGATGGGGCTAGAGACTAATCTGGTGCGTCTGACTCAGTTGGGTGCAAAACCGATGTATCTGGCTGGTGTATCTTGGTTATTTCTAGCCGTGACGAGTCTGCTCATGATTAATCTCTTGACCCCTGCGTTCTAGAGTATCGGTTCAGGATTGCGAGAAACCCGGTTTTGGGTATCAATCAACTACGGAATCAGACCCTTTCAGCCCTAGAAACCGTGTTTCTGTAACGGTGTTTGAGGCTCCATGAGCGCATGAGCATTCTTGAGCCTCCACTGAAATGAGACTTGAGAAATACAAGTAGAAAGCCCCGATTAACGTCAATTCGGGTTAAGGCAAAGCCCGTTACGTTTCCCTCCCAGACTAATCCTGTAGGGGTCTTGGACTATCTTGTTTGACGGCCATCCTGGCCGTTCGAGGCGGCTAAGCTTGCAGTTCAGGCGTCGTCTTTACCCCGACGGGTGAGCGTGGCAGGCTGGAAGCCTGCCCAACATATGGTCTACGGGACTTTAGCCAACCAAAAAGCGCCACCGACATGGTTATCAAGGAGGTTTCAAGCTAAGCAGCATCAGCTTTTTAGGAAACCCCTACAGCATGGGTTTGGGGGCGTCATGCCAAGCGATGATACTAGCCTGAAGAATTCATCGATCTCTGGAAGCCTTAATTGCCAGAACATTCTGAAAACGCACTGTTTTGTGCCCTGCCGTCTTGCCCCCCTGCTCCCCTGCCCTGCAATACTTGCAGGGACTTTTCGAAATCATCATGAATCATGCGGGTTAGGGCCACCTTCTGATCAGTCAGGCAGCGGAGCAAAATGCTTCACGGTAAACGCTGTCGCGCCCAGTTGGCTATCCTGTTGCTGATGGAATGCCGTCCCCAGGGCCACTAAATAGGCTTCTTGCCAGGGGGGCGCAATGAACGTTACACCAGTGGGAATGCCGTTGGATTGAAAGCCGTTGGGCAGGGCGATCGCGGCCAAATCTAGCAGGTTCACAAAATTGGTGTAATAGCCCAAGTTCGCATTGAGCTGCAGGGGGGCGGCCTCGATTTCGTCAATGCGATAGGCGGTTCCCGTAGTCGGCACCACCAAGCAATCGATCGCATCCCACAAAGGTTGCACTGTTCGTTTTAACGCTTCCACCGCATACAGGCCGTCAAAAGCTTCCGCCGCTGTCAGGGTTTTGGCCTGCATCAGAATCTGCTGGGTAATGGGAAATGCGGCTTCCGGATTCGCCTCAATGAATTGACCCACCGAAGCATATCGCTCTGCCACCCACGCGCCGTTAAATAGCAGCTCATTGGCTTGCAAAAAAGGGGTGTAATCGATTTCGACGCCAGTGCCGCCGAGGGAGGTGAGCGTGGCGATCGCCCCCTCATACCGGGTTTTCACATCCCCATTGCCAAAAAACTCCCGTTGCTCAGGCTGGGGCACCCCAAAGCGGAAGGATTGCGGGGCGTCATAGACCGGGAGCGACTCTGGGCGCAAGGACGGATCACGAGAAAAGGGATAGTCTGGATCTAACCCCTGGGTCAGCTGGAAAACGGTGTCGGCATCTGTTGCGGTCAAGGCAAAAATCGACAAACAATCCAACGTCTTGCAGGCTTCTACCGTATGCCGGGTGCTGAGAAGTCCTCGCGTGGGTTTCAGCCCCACAATATTGTTCATCGCTGCCGGTACCCGACCCGAGCCCCCCGTATCCGTGCCAATGGCGAAGGACACCAACCCCACGGCAACCGACAGCGCCGCCCCCGAACTAGACCCCCCTGGCATGTAGTCGGGGGAAAAAGCGTTATGGGGCACCGTATAGCCCGTGCGGATGCCGACTAACCCGGTGGCAAACTGGTCTAAATTGGTTTTGCCAATGAGGATAGCGCCAGCATCCATGAGGCATTGGATGACGGGGTTCGTGTGCGTCGCCTGATAGGCAAAGGCCGGACAAGCCGCCGAGGTCCGCAATCCGGCCACATCAATGCAATCTTTGACACTAAAGGGCATGCCCCACAGGGGGTAATGCTGCCGCTGCGCTGGGGCAATGCTTTCCAGCTCGGCTGCTCGCGCTAGCAGCGTCGCGATCGCCAGGGTCGTAATCCAAATGCCATCATCGCCACGGCTCGCCAAATTGACCGCGATGGTTTTAACCAGTTGGGAGGGCGTCAACTGCCCTGTGGCATAAAGGGTTTGGAGATTTGTCAGAGTAAGTAAGGGCACTGATTCAGTCTGCTGCAGCATGAAAGATGACGATAAATGTGTGGTTCGGAAATAATGCTGTATCCCAATTTTTCGATACAAAATTACCGGCTAATTTGTATTGATTTTGAAAGAAGGACTTAGCAAAGATTCTGCCATATTGAGATCTTTTTCTGTCTTATTAGACAACTGTATAATCTCGATATAAAAACAATTTATGGATTGATAAAAATTTTGATTGCAAGCATTCTCTGGCTCAAGCTGCTTTGTGAGATCTAATACAGTTCACCCGCTGAGTTCTTGCAAAATGGGCCTGTATTTCAATCTATGTAAAGCCTAAAAAGGTGAGATTGAAACGTTGAAAATTTAGATTTCAATCAAGTTGAATCTACTGTTCTGAAATCGTGTTTTGTAATTGGAGACAGGAATGCGACAAGCTATTGGACGTTTTCTCGATCTACGTATCCTGGGTCGGCGTAAGCTTTTTTCTGTTACCGGTTTGGCGGTCTGTTCACTGACCCTAGCGATTGCTTGCTCCCCCTCTACCCCCACTGCCGTGGAAGAAACGGCCCCCGAATCGGAAGAAACCACCGAAGTCGCCAGTGAACCGGCGGCGGATATGCCCAAGGTTCGCGTTGGTTTCCAAACTGGGGACATCAACAACATCACGATGGTGGCCTACAACGAAGGTTACTTTGAGCAAGTTGGCTTAGACGTTGAATTAAGTCCCTATTCCTCTGGCGGGGCAATGGTTCCGGCTCTAGCGGCTGGCGAAGTGGACATTACTTGGTTTTTCCCTTTCCCTTCCCTCACGGCCTATGCCACCGGCGTGGATATTGAAGTGGTGCTCCTCGACCATGCCCCTTTAACAGCTGAGCGCTTGATTGCCGGGGAAGGCATTGCCGATACGGCCAGCCTCAAAGGCAAGACCATCGGTGTCACCATCGGCACCTCTGGTCACCATTCTCTGTTAGCGGCCTTGGACCAGGCGGAGATTGCTCAAGATGAAGTGACCTTGGTGAATTTGAAGCCCTCTGAAATGGCGGCTGCTTTCTCGGCGGGGCAGATTGATGCGGCCTGGACCTGGGAGCCCGCTGCGGGGAAACTCAATGAGTTAGGCGGTACCGATATTGCGACCGCCAAATCAGTGGGGGCTTACGCGGTTGCGTTATGGGCGGTCAGAACAGAGTTTGCTGAGGCTAACCCAGAGGTCATGCAGAAGTTTATGGAAGCTTGGGATATGGCCCAACAAGACTATTTGGCCGATCCGGCCGCTGGGCAAACGTGGGAGGCTGAACGGTTGAATTTGACCGCCGATGAATTCGGAGCCATGGTGGGTCGCCAAGGGTCAACCGTGGTGAAACTAGAGGATCAGCTTTCCGATGACTGGTTAGGCACGCCTGGGGCACCCGAATCAACCGACTTGTACAAAGCCTATGACGAATATGCGGTGTTCTTGGTTGACCAAGGACGTCTGGATAGTGCGCCGGACGATTTAGCGCCGTTGATTAATTCGACCTACATCGCCGACTATCTGGAATCGAAGTAATGTTTGGCCGCAATGCTTAGGATCGGAAATTAAATAATGTGCTGGTTTATCCCCTCTCGGGAGGGGTGCCCGCAGGGCGGGGTGGGTTCCAATCGCTCGCACTACCCGCGAACCCACCCCGTTGCCCCTCCCAGGAGGGGATATGACATCCGGCTTTGCTTCAAAGCAAATTACGGAATTTATTAAATTCTCATTCCTTAATTGTCCGCCAGGATTGCTTGCCGGAATCCTGGCAACCTCATCAAGAGCATTCAGCTAGCAACCCATGATGTGAGTGAACGCATTATCCGCATGTCTTACTTTTCACCGAAAACGTCGATGCCTGCGCTTGAGTCTGAGCCGGGTCGAGAGGATGTGCAAACTGGTTTGACGCCAGCGGAGGTGATTTCTCTGGAAAATGTGGCCTTTGGCTATAGTCGCAAACGGCTGGTGCTGCAGGATCTCAATTTGAGCATTTGTCGAGGTGAATTTTTGACGTTATTAGGGCCGTCTGGGTGTGGAAAATCTACAATCCTGAATTTGATTGCGGGATTTTATGCGCCATTGGCGGGTCGGGTAACCCACGGTGGTCAGCCGATCAAAGGCCCATCCGCTCGGCGCGGGGTGGTCTTTCAAAGTAATGCCTTGTTTGATTGGATGACAGTTGAACAAAATATTGCCTTTGGCTTCCGTTTCCAGTCCATTTCAAAATATGAGAGCCAACAGCGGGTGAAAACCATCATTGAGTTGGTGGGGTTACGGGGCAGTGAACGCAAATATCCTTACGAGTTATCGGGCGGCATGCGGCAGCGGGTTGCGGTCGCCCGGTCGATGGTGGTTCAACCGGAAATTTTGTTGATGGATGAACCCTTTGCGGCGGTGGATGTGCAAACCCGTGAGGGGTTGCAAGAGGAGTTGCTCAAGCTCCATGAACAGGTGGCGGGGGCCATTTTATTTGTCACTCACAGCATTGAGGAGGCTGTCTTTTTGAGCGATCGCATTATTATTCTCGATCGCAATTTTGGCGG
>CAZLYS010000113.1:0-2895 GCA_964563415.1 uncultured Halomicronema sp. | reverse complement strand
TGGCCATGGTGCAAAAGGGGTATGCGGGCACGCCGCTCACGGTACATATCCTCGCTAGCTTGAAACGCGTATTTATCGCCTTTGGCATTGGCACTGTGGTCGGCCTACTCCTCGGCTTATTCATGGGTTACTACAAATATGTGCGGGCTGCCTTCTATGTCGTCACCGAGTTGCTGCGCCCCATTCCTCCGCTGGCCTTCATCACCTTATTTATCCTTTGGTTTGGCATTGGCGAAGTCTCCAAAATTCTGATCATTCTCTATGCCGGATCACTCATTGTGATGTTGAACACCATCTCTGGAGTGCAGTCTTGCCCCAAAGATAAAATCTTGGCGGCTCAAACTTTGGGGGCGAATGACCTGGCCATTTTTCTGTATGTCATTTTGCCTGCCGCCTTACCCAACATTTTTACGGGAATGCGGGTGGCCCTCTCCGTTGATTTTGGCATTTTGGTTGCCGCCGAATTACTCGCCGGCAACCAGGGCATTGGCTACATCATTCAGGATGCCAGCACCTTTTTTAATGTAGAAGGGCTCTTTGTGGCCATTTTGATGATTGGCTTTTTTGGGGTGATGTCAGATATCGTCCTCCGATTCATTTCCCGCCGCGTTGTCCACTGGCAACGATAACTAATCCCTGCATGGCCGGTGGCTTCCCCGCTTTGTTGCCATAGTCCCCTTGGAATGCCCATCTACGGCTTATGCATAAGTCATTCTTTAGAACATGCATTAGGTTAGATCCCCCTTCATCCCCCTTAAAAAGGGGGACATCCAAGTTTGAATCGGATAAAGCCCCCTTTTTAAGGGGGCAGCGACAGCGGGGGATCTGTCTTTTCGCTGAGTTCTAGAGATGTGTATAAGCAGCAGGGAATGCCCATCAAGACTCTGTCTCTTTTCTCTGAGCCCAGCGGTCCTCTACTCGATTCCTCGTCGCCACCCAGAAACTCAAAACCAGACTAGGAATCCACAAACTGCACTTTTTAGGAGCTGAAGCATGCTAGAAACTCTTTCGACCCCATCTGAACTCACCGATCTCCAACAGGAGGTCATCGCGGGCATTACCCAGGAAAAATGCGTCCAGTTGATCCAATCATTAGTGCCGACAGGCCAACCCGGCTGTGGTAATTCCATCGATCCAGAAGCGCCGATGGCCCACGAGGAAGATATTTCAAAGCAGGTGGGGCAACACTTGCAGTCGTTGGGTTTAGACGTGGAATGGGTGGCGGCGATCGCAGGGCGGCCCAATGTGGTTGGCCGATGGAATGACGGATTGCCTGGCCCCTCATTGATTTTTAACGATCATTTGGACACCTATCCGTCCTGTGATCCGAAAGAGTGGCACATGTCGGGACACAATCCCTACAATGCGACCCTGCACGGCAAATATCTCTACGGTCGCGGCACATCGGACACCCGAGGCAATATGACCTGCCAACTGATTGCGATCGAGATGCTGCGCCAGGCTGGGGTCAAAATCAACGGCGAACTGATTTGTGCTTACACAGTTGATGAAGAGCGCCACGGCCGCGCTGGTGCCTTGCACTTACTCAATGAGTATGGCCTCACTGCTGATTATGAGATTACGGCGGAACCCACCTCCTGGACTGAGGAGAATGAATGGGGCATTGGCATTGCCTTGGCTCACTCTGGACTGTGTTTGGTGGATATTGAAACTACCGGGGTGCGATCGCACATCTGGCGACCGGATGAAGGCGTGAATCCGGTGTTGCACATGGCTCAGCTGATTGAAGCCCTGCGGAAGACTACCTTTACCCACGAGCCCCCGAAAATTTATGGTCCCACTCAGCCCAGTATTTGCCCCGTTAAAATTGAGGCGGGCCAAATTGGGGAAGGCCAGTTTACCCCACCCTCTTGCAAGGCCAGGGTCTGGGTAATTGGTCTAGTGCCTGGCATGACCTACGAGTCGATTGTGCAGGATATGGAAAAAGTCATCGCTGAGCTGCAGGCCGCAGACCCCTCATTCCAGGCCACCATTACCCAAGTAGAGGGCGAAACGTTTGTGCCTGCATCCATTGAGGTGGCAGACGATGCCGCCCATGTGCAAGCGTTGTCACGGGCATATCAGACCATCTTAGGGAAAGAACCCGTTTTATATCGCAAGAATGCCTATTGCGATACTCTGCGCTTTGCCCACAGCGGCATTCCCTCGATCACCTTTGGCCCCGGCGAAGACGGTTGGCCACCGGTGAATGAGTTTATTGATATGGACAAGGTCGTTGCCGCCACCAAAATTTATACGTTATTCTTGCTGGATTTCTTCAAGGCTGAGAAAGGGTAAGTGCGCAATCACAATGCTAGACAGTGCCCACCCTACCCCTACCCAAATCACCGTTCCGAGCCGACCGTATCCCTTAACCCTGACGTTGAAACAGACGGCGCTCTTGGTGATCGACATGCAGAACGACTTCTGCACTCTTGGTGGGTGGGCCGATCGCAAGGGCTCTGACATTAGTCAAACTCAGAGGCCGATTCGCCCCCTCCAAACCGTGTTGACCGCGCTCCGGACAACCCCCGTTACTATCATCCATACTCGTGAGGGGCATCGGCCTGACTTAAGCGATTGTCCGCCCCACAAGTTGGCCCGCTCACAGCACCAGAACGCTGAGATTGGTAGCGAGGGCGTCATGGGACGGTTGTTGACTCGCGGTTCCAAGAGTCACGATTTTGTCGAGGCGCTACAACCGCTGCCGGGAGAAATTGTGCTGGATAAGCCAGGAAAAGGGGCTTTCGTGGCAACGGATTTGGATTTAATTTTGCGCCAACGGGGGATTCGACAGCTTTTGCTGGCCGGGGTGACGACAGAGTGTTGTGTGCAGACCACCCTGCGTACTGCCAATGATTTGGGGTATGAGTGTGTGTTGCTAGAGGATTGCTG